>JAAYID010000045.1 GCA_012744285.1 Alcaligenaceae bacterium | reverse complement strand
GTGGCGGGTCAGCTTGATCTGTTTGATGTCGAGCGGCGGTTTCAGGTGTTCCAGCGCTTGACCTCCGTTGACGAAATGGCGGTCGGGGGGGCGAGTTGATGTCGTTTGTTTCAAGGTTGCGGACGTGGTTTCGCGCACTGCAACATCAAAATGATGTCAGACGTTTTCGCTTGGAACGCGCTGATTACTACGAGTATTTGTCTGACTTCATGCATGCGGTCGCGGGTGCGCGCACACTCAAGGATATCTTCGAGCAAGATGCGCGACGTTACGGACCTTCAACCCATCGAGGACGTTTGTCAGCGTATTGGTCAACGACGTATCCCCTTGCCGGTGGTGACCTGCATGCGGCCTGGCGAGGTTCATTTCCCGAGGATGAACTGGTCATTATCCGGGTGGCCCAGTTGTCGGGTAACGCAGCCTTGATTGAGACTCTGAGGGATCTGGCCGCTTCTCAGCGGCTTGTGCGTGAGGCTCGGGACATTTTGGTGAGCACGCTGACAGCTGCCGTGGTGGCCGTTCTGGTCTGGGTGGCCATGATGCTTGTGGTGCCCATGTTCACGGTTCCCCGGTTGAAAGACGTATTTGGCATGTTGCCTGTCGAGTATTACGGGCAGGCCACCCGTGAATTATTCGGCCTGGCGCGGTGGATCAATCAGTGGTGGCCAGGGTTTGCCGTACTCACAATTGTCATGCTGGCTAGTCTGGCCTGGACATTTCCAAACCTGGTCGGTACGCCGCGGCGATGGCTGGATCACGTGCTGTTCTGGCGTTTGTACCGGTGCGTGGCGGCAGTTCGCATGCTGTCGGTTTTGCACGTCGTCCTGGCCCGTAATGACGCCAGCTCGACACAGTTGCGCACGGCGATCAGTCTGTTGTGTCGGGGCGCATCGCGCTGGCATGGCTGGCACCTGAATCTGATGATAGAACGCATTGACCGCGGGTGGGTTGGGGCTCAAACGTTTGATACGGGTTTGCTTGATCGCCCTTTGTTCTGGTATTTGCAAGATCTTGCAACCACGCGTGGTCTGGTCCCTGCGTTGACTCTGTGCAAAGTGCGATTGGCGAATCAGGTTCTGAAATCAGTGGCGCATCAAGCGGCCGTCAGCCGCTGGGTCATGTTGTTGGGGTGTGTCGCCTCGTTGCTTGGGTTGGGGCTATGGCACTACGTGGTCATTGATGAGTTGCGGCGCAGTCTCATGACTTTTTATGCCAGCCAGTAGGGCTGGTCTTTTCCAGGGAGAGCAATCCATGTCACATCAGCATCAGAATCTTCTTTTTCTCGTTCACCGCAACTTTCAGCGTCAACGAGGGTTTTCATTGATCGAGGTTTCGATCGTAACGGCAATTGTCCTTTTGCTGGCCATCATCGGGATCCCGGCTATCGGCAGTTACGTTATTGAAAACAAGGTGCCCAAGGTGGGCGAGGAGTTGGCCCGGTTTGTCCTTCAAACCAAGGTGAATGCGCCCCATGGGTCTTCGGAACCCTATCTGGGCATTGCAACGTCCAGTTTTGCCAATACAGTGCGTGAATCCAGCATTTTTTCGGTATCGGGTACAGAGGCCAGTCCCAAAGTGTTGCATGGTCTGGGCAAGGCCGGTGAGGTTACGGTTGCGTCGGCTGATCTGGGGGCGGCATTTGCCATTACCCTGACCAATATCAACCATGTGGCCTGTCCGGCAATTGCATCGGTGTTGCAGCGTGTCAGCGACTCAATGACGGTTGACGGAACGACCATCAAAGATGCAACGACCAGTTACAGTGCCCTGGCGACCGAAGCCTTGTGTACCAAGGGAGATGTCAATACCTTTGTATTTACGGCCAGCTGAGGCCACCATGAAATGCCGGCAACGTGGTTTCGCCTTGTTTGAGCTGATCATTGCTGCACTGATCGCAACCCTGCTGGCGGTCTGGGCCTCCGAGGCGCTGGTGCGAAAAGCCCAGGAAGCCTCAGCCCAGGCTGTTGCCGTCTGGATGGAGGGCGTTAAAGAAGCGGTGACGCTCTATCTTTCCCGCCATGCGGGTGACCTGCGCAATGCGGTATTGGCCGGTGACCTTGCGGGCCATGGTTTTGCCGACTGGCGCTCGCCGACGTTGGCTGAACTCAAGCAGGGCAATTTGCTGTCGGCTGGTTATCCCGAAGTCTATGGCCGCAATCTGCGTTTGGCGGTGCGTGTGCTAAGGCAGGGGGTGTGCCCGGGCGATGACTGCGTGTCCGAGGCCGTGGTGTATTTGACGTCGCCGCTGGACATGGCGATCACCGGTCGGCCTGGCGAGTCGGTAGTGGCCGCATGGCTGGCCGCAGCGAAAGGCTATGGCGGTGTGGTGGCCAGGGCGGATGAAACCCGCCTCGCGGGTACATCGTATGTGTATGCCAATCCTCCGGATCCGGAAATGTCGGCATTGCCGGCAGGGGTGGTTGCGCTGGCGATAACGCA
This sequence comes from Alcaligenaceae bacterium, assembly GCA_012744285.1. Taxonomy (GTDB): domain Bacteria; phylum Pseudomonadota; class Gammaproteobacteria; order Burkholderiales; family Burkholderiaceae_B; genus Neopusillimonas; species Neopusillimonas aromaticivorans. Next base: position 3,555 of record JAAYID010000045.1, on the reverse strand, counting down.
GGCCGGAATGGCGGGCTTTCCTTTCCTGAAAGTGGGTGATGAACGTGATCCGGAATTCGGTTCAGCCCTGACCGTGGCAGGAACCATCAAGACGAATTCAGGGTTGCGCGTTCAATCATCGTTATGGCTGGGAACACAGGCGGTGGCCATGACGTCTTGCCCTGAAAACGGGTTGCTCGTTCGCGAGCAGTTTGGCGGGGTACTGGTCTGTCGCAGCTATTTGTGGCGATCTGCCGGGGGCAGGGGAGGCGGTGGGTATTCGGTTAACTCGGTCTCGGGTTGCCTGCCGTCGGCCATCAACCCGGTAACCGGGGCTTGCAGCTGCCCATCGGGGTACTCGCTGGTTCTGATTGCTGACAGCGGCCCGCAAGCGGATACTCAGGGAAGGACTCGTGGGTACTTGTGCACGGGCTGATCCGACCCGTGCACCAGTGTTGTTGGCCAGAGGTCAGGGTGTCCAGATGGCAATGAACTCGCGTTCCTCGTCAGTCATCTTGGTGACATTGCCAAGCGGCATGTATTTGTTTGCCGTCACCTGTTTGATCAGGGCCGGGTTAGCCAGGATGTCGGCGGGTGTTTCCAGCGCGATGCCAGCCGGTGCAGAGGCAAACCCGGGGTAGGTGGGTTTTGCCGCGTGGCACTGAATGCAGCGATCGTTCATGATTTGCTGCACCCTGGTCATGGCATTACCTGGGGGCAGGGGCGTTCCCGGGGCTACTTCAACCCCGTTTTCGGGGTTTGTTGCCGGGGGTTGTGTGCCCATTGCTGTGTTTGCAGCAGTCGCGCCGGACTTTGGTTTGACCGACGGCGCCGCCAGTACGGCAATCACAACCAGCAACACTATACCGGCGATCGGGTAGGCAATCTTGTTCTGACCCATATGCATCAGCACAAAATATTGACGGATCAGTGCCCCTGAAAAAATGAACAGGCTCATGATGATCCAGGCGTATTCGCTGGTGTATGTAAACGAATAGTGGTTGCTGAGCATCAGGAACACAACGGGCAGGGTGAAATACGTGTTGTGCACCGAGCGTTGCTTGCCTCGTTTGCCGTCAATCGGGTTGGGGGCATCACCTTTTTTCATGGCGTTGACCATACGGCGTTGTCCCGGGATGATCCAGAAAAATACGTTGGCCGACATGGCCGTGGCCATGACCGCACCCGTAATCAGGAAGGCGGCACGTCCCTGGAAAATTTGTATGCTGAGCCAGGCGACCACAACCATCATGATCGCCACGGCGATACTCAGTACGCCATCGCGTTCCATGTTCGGGCTGATACGACGGCACAACTGGTCGTAGACAATCCAGCCGCCCAGCAGAAACACCAGGGCCACTGTGTTCAATTGCCAACCGCTCAGATCGCGAACCCATTGCCACGGGCTACCCGGATTGGCCAGGAAGAACGTGGGGTTGGACATGTACATGATCGCGAACAGCGCAAACCCGCTAAGCCATGTCGTATACGACTTCCAGAACGACCAGTGCAGGTCTTTGGGCAGTTCGGCGGGTGCCGTCTGATATTTCTGGTTGTGATAGAAGCCTCCCCCGTGTACGGCCCACATCTCGCCCAGAACCCCTTTTTTGCGCGTGCTTTCGGCTTGCGGCGGGCGCAAGCTGTTGTCCAGCATGACGAAGTAAATTGATTCGCCTATCCAGGCGATGGCGGCGATGACATGCAGCCATCGCAACAACAGGTTTCCGAATTCGACGAGGTAGGCTTCCATGTGCTGTTGTCCGTAGTGGGTTCAAGGGGGGAGGGCAAGTACCCTCAGCTGCCGCGATAGGTTGAATAAGTCCAGGGTGTCACCACCAGAGGGACGTGATAGTTTTCGTCAGGGTTGGCAATGCCGAAGCGCACGATGACCTGGTCGACAAAGCGCGGTTCTGGCACGTTCACCCCTTGGGCAGCAAAGTAGTCACCGGCAAAAAACACCAGTTCGTACGTGCCAGCCTGAATTTCGTCGGGCCCGAGCAGAGGTCCATCACAACGCCCGTCGTCATTGGTATGTACGGTTTTTACAGGCTGGCGCCGGTCATCCTGGATACGGTAAAGCGCGATGCGTACACCGCTGGCGGGGCGACCGTGCATGGTGTCAAGCACGTGGGTGGACAGCTTTCCCATGGGTTCTCCTGATTGTTAACAATTTATGTTGACGATTTTGTTTTAACCCCCAATAATTGTCAATCAGTGATTTCATACAGTTTGCCGGTTTTCCCTGGGTGATGCCATGTTGTATCTCGATCAACGTTCCGACTCCTATTCTGAAAGCACAGCGCCCCGTGCCTCATCGTTGCTGGGGTCGGCGGGCCATGTTTCCGAAGTCGACCGCGTCTACGCGGAAATTTTCGATGCCGTCATGGATCGCCGCCTTTTGCCGGGGGCCAAGCTTACCGAGTCAACGTTGTGTGAAATTTTCAATTGTTCACGTGCAACCGTGCGTGCGGCGCTGGCCCAGCTGGGGCACGACAAAATCGTGGTGCTTGAGCCCAATCGAGGGGCCTATGTCTGGAAGCCCGGGCCGGATGAAACCCGCGATATCTTTGAGGCCCGGCGCACGCTCGAATGTGTCCTGATCGACAAGCTGCTGCAGTTTCCCGACCTTGAACAGCGTCTGCAACCTTTGCGCGACATGGTGTGCCAGGAACGCGAGGCGTTCGAACGGGGCGATCGCATCAGCTGGTTGCGGCTGTCCAATGCCTTTCACGTCAAAATGGCCCGGCTGGTTGAAAACCATGTTCTGACGGAATTCATGCACGCCCTGTGTTGCCGCACCACGCTCATTATTGCGTTTCGCGACACCCCCAGTTCAAGCACCTGCTCGTACATCGAGCATGACCAGATTCTTGACCTGATCCTGGCCGGTGATCGCGAAGGTGCCATGGCGGCCATGTGTCATCACCTTGAAGATTGTGAGGATCGCGTTGGCCACAACTCGGCGCCGGTACGTCCCGATCCTTGGTCGGCATTCAGTGTCAAACGTTAATCAGGAGTCCTCATGCGTCAAAACTATCCTCGCGATCTTGTGGGTTACGGGCGTCAGCTACCCCAGGTGGTGTGGCCCGGGCGAGCGCGGGTGGCGGTTCAGTTTGTCCTGAATTACGAAGAGGGTGGAGAAAACTGTGTGTTGCATGGCGATCCGGCGTCCGAGCAGTTTTTGTCGGAAATCATTGGGGCGGCCGCTTATCCCGAGCGCCATATGTCAATGGAATCCATTTACGAATACGGTTCGCGGGCCGGGGTGTGGCGCATTTTGCGCGAGTTTGAACGACGCGGCCTGCCCTTGACCGTTTTCGGCGTGGGGATGGCCCTTGAGCGTCATCCCGAAGTCGCGCAGGCGTTTGTCGAGCTGGGACATGAAATTGCCTGCCATGGTTACCGTTGGATTCATTACCAGTCAGCCCCCGAGTCGCTTGAGCGCGAGCACATGGCGCGTTGCGTTGAGGTCATTCAGGCCCTTACGGGTGAACACCCTCTGGGCTGGTACACCGGTCGTGACAGCCCCAATACACGCAAGCTGGTCGTCGAAGAAGGTGGTTTTTTATACGATTC
>JAAYID010000044.1 GCA_012744285.1 Alcaligenaceae bacterium | reverse complement strand
GCCCTGGTCACGGCTTAGCGCAGTTGAAGACTGCGGCCATATGTCGACCATGGAACGCCCCGACGCGGTCAGCGCACTGCTGGCCCAGTGGTTGCTGCAATAGCGTGTTTTACCGGCGGGTTGGAAAATCGCTGAACGTCGGGCAAAATTCAGCATATATTCTGAATCAACGAGGCGAAACATGGCTGGCGATACTTCCCCCCTTGAAATCCGTAAGGTTGGTCTGATTGGTTTTGGTGAGGCAGGGCGTCTGCTGGGTGATGGGCTGGTCAAAGCGGGTTTGCTGGTTACCGCCTATGACATCAAGATCGAGACGCCGCAAGGCTGGGCCTTGATGGCCCGCAGCACCGACGAGGTCGGGGTGTTGTTGTCCGACATGCCGGCACAAGCCGTTAAAGGTTGTGACCTGGTCATTTCGGCCGTAACGGCCAGTTCGGCAGCGGCAGTGGCCGAGCAGGTGGGGCCCATGCTGGCGCCGGGTCAAATCTTTCTTGATATCAATTCGGTATCGCCGGCCACCAAGGCGCATGACCGCAATGCGGTTGAGCGGGGGGGCGCCACGTATATCGAGGCCGCAGTCATGGCACCCGTGCCCCCTTATGGCTTGCGGGTGCCCATGCTGCTGGGCGGTGCAAAAGCGCAGGCGGTATCCGAAGCCCTGAATGCCATCGGCTTGCGTACGCGTGCGGTTTCCACCGATGTGGGGGTGGCGTCGGCCATCAAAATGTGCCGCAGCGTCATGATCAAAGGCCTGGAAGCGCTGACGGTCGAGTGTCTGACCGCCGCCCGTCGTTATGGTGCCGAGCGCGAGGTGCTTGAGTCATTGGCTGAAACGTTTCCCGGCATGGGCTGGACGGATCGCCAGCCCCATTATCTGGTCAGTCGCGTTGCCGAGCATGGCCGTCGTCGTGCCGAAGAAATGCGCGAGGTGGCCGATACCTTGCTGGACGTCAAGGTCGACCCGGTCATGGCCCGAGCCACTGCAACCGTGCAAGACGCCTTTGTTGACCTGATGGAAAAGAAAGGCGTGGCCTACCCGAAAGACCACGCCTTCGACTGGACGACGTTCGTCGACCAGATGCACCCCGACCGCGATTAAAGCAGCGCTTCGATGGCCCAGGCGTCGTAGCAGAACCAGACCAGCAACAACAAGACGGTACACAAGAACGGTGCCAGGCTGCGGAACAACGTCATGGCGGGTACCCCCGTCATGGCCGACGCGACGAACAGCCCGGTGCCCACCGGTGGTGTCAACAGGCCCAGCACCAGGTTCAGGCACACCACCACACCAAACTGGAAGGGTGAAATGCCGAACTGGGTGGTGGCGATGGGTAGCAAAATGGGCACAACCAGAATCAGTGCCGCCACGCCGTCAATAAACATGCCGATCAGCAGCAGCAAACCCATGACCATCAGCAGGAAAACGAACGGGTCAGACGTACTGTCGCCAATCCAGGCGGCGACCAGTTGCGGAACACCTTCAAAGGTGATGGTCCAGCCAAAGACCCCCGCAGCGGCCACCAGGAAAACAACCAACCCCGAGTTCATGGCCGTGCGGCCGAACAGGGCGGGCAAATCCTTGAGTTTCAGGTCGCCATAGAAAAATTTTCCAATAATCAACGAGGCCAGTGAGGCCAGCGCGGCAGATTCAGTGGGTGTGGCCAGCCCTGACAAGATGCCGCCAATGATGATGAAGGGTACGGAAATGGCGGGAAGCGCATACACTGTTGCCAGCCCGGCCTCGCGCAAGGACATCCAGCGGCCTTTTGGATACTGTTGCACCAACCCCATCAGGGCTACGATGATGAAGAAAGATATCCCCATCAGAATGCCGGGAATGATGCCGGCGATAAACATGTCGCCAATGGAGATTTGTGCCAGCACCCCGAAGATGACGAACAGCATTGATGGCGGGATGATCGGCCCCATCAGGCCTGCAGCGGCGGTAATCGCGGTAGAGAAGGTTTTGTCATAGCCTTCACGCTCCATCTCGGGAACAATGGCACGCGACATGACCGCGATTTGTGCGACGGCCGACCCCATGATGGCGGCCATCATCATGTTGGCCATCAGGTTGATATACGCCAGGCCACCCCGGAACCCGCCGAAAAAAACCCGTGCGAAATTGATCAGGCGCCGGGTCAGCCCGCCTTCGTTCATGAGCTCGCCCGCCAGAATGAACAACGGAATGGCGAGCAGGCCGTAGGACTCGGCTGAGCCGAACAGTTGCTGTCCGTACGAGGCAAAGAGTACCAGGTTGTCGGAGTGCCAGACGTAGAAGACGGCCGTCATGCACAGCACAATGCCAATCGGTACTTGCAGCAGCAACAGGGCAAGAAAAACGACGAACGTCATGGGGTTGCCTCCGGGGATTTGTCCATATGATGGCCGCGCGGGTCATCGAGAAGGTTGACAAGGGTATGCAGGCACACGGACAGGGCAAACCAGGGCACGATCAACCAGACCCAGAATTTTGGCAGGGCTAGGGTATTGGCCCGGTCTTGATACATGAAATTCATGGTTTTGGCGCTGAAAGCGCCGAAATCGAAGCCGGCACCGGCCAGATCAAGCGGTGCATACCATTGCCAGGAAAACACAACCAGCAATACGGCAAACGCCAATACGACAAGATCAATGAAGACGCCGACAGCGCGACGCATGGCCGGAGGCAGCATGTCGACCAGGACGGTTACCGCGACCGCCTGCCGGTCTTTGAGCAACACGGCCATCGACAGGAAGACCATCCAGACCATGACGAAAATGGCCATTTCATCGACCCAGAAAACGGCCTGGTTCATGGCCCGGGTGATGACGTTAAAAACAATAAGCGCCGTAATCAGTACGGCGCAAAAGCCCGCCAGGAAGCGTTCGACACGGCTCAGGCGGTCAGACAGTTGTTTCAGCATGAGGGATGTCCTCGGTGAGGGCACGTGATCCGGGGCTTGTCGGGCCCCGGGATTCTAGACAGCCTGCTTACTGCGACTTGGGCAGGTTTTTGGCGGCTTCACGCAGTTCGGCAACCGGGGCGCGTTTGCTCCAGTTGGCTTCCCACTGTGCCGAGGCGTCTTTGAAGAACTCGGGGCCAACCGGTACGACCTTCTTGCCGGTTTTCTTGAGCTGTTCTTCCCAGCCCCCTTCTTTGGCCGCATAGCCGGCAATGGTGTTTTTCAGGTGCTTGGCCATCAGTTCAGAGACTTGCTTGCGGTCTTCTTCACTGAGGGTTTGCCATACGCGTGCCGAGACAAGGCCCACCATGGGGAACATCATGTG
>JAAYID010000043.1 GCA_012744285.1 Alcaligenaceae bacterium | reverse complement strand
TTCCACGATAGCGGCGTATAACGCCAATGGGGCCATGCCGCACTATCATGCGACCGCACAGTCGCATGCCGTCATCGGCGGTGATGGCCTGTTGCTGATCGATTCGGGCGGGCAGTATCCCGGCGGTACGACCGACATCACCCGTGTGGTGCCAGTTGGGCAGCCCTCGGCCGAACAAAAGCGCGATTACACCCTGGTGTTGCGCGGCATGATTGCCTTGTCGCAAGCCCATTTTCCGCAAGGCATCCTGTCGCCGCTGCTTGACCCGATTGCCCGGGCACCGTTGTGGCAGGCCGGTCTTGAATTTGGTCATGGCACGGGTCATGGGGTGGGGTACTTTCTGAACGTCCACGAAGGCCCGCAGTCGATTTCTTACCGCACGCCGCCCAAGCCCTCGATGGCCATGGCGGTGGGCATGATCACGTCCAACGAACCGGGGGTTTACCGGCCCGGAAAGTGGGGTGTGCGTATCGAAAATCTGGTGGTTTGCCAGCCCGCCACGCAAACTGAATTTGGCCAGTTCCTGTGCTTTGAAACGTTAACGCTGTGCCCTATTGATACCCGTTGCATCGTCCGTGAGCTGCTCACGGCGTCCGACATCGAGTGGTTGAACACCTACCATGCCCGGGTTCGTCAGACACTGTTGCCGCTGGTTGACGGTGCCGCACGGGAATGGCTTGTTCAGCGGACTGAACCCGTCTGAACCGCTCCGGCGTCAGCTATAATTTCAATTTCCCGCTACCGCCCGGCTACACCGGGCGACGATCTATGACCAAATATGTTTTCGTAACGGGTGGGGTGGTGTCCTCACTGGGTAAGGGCATTGCTGCCGCGTCGCTGGCTGCCATTCTTGAATCACGCGGCTTGCGCGTCACCATGCTCAAGCTCGATCCCTACATCAACGTTGATCCGGGCACCATGAGCCCGTTCCAGCACGGCGAAGTCTTCGTCACCGAAGACGGCGCGGAAACCGACCTTGACCTTGGCCACTACGAACGTTTCATTACCACGCGCATGCGCAAGGTCAATAACTTCACCACTGGCCAGATCTATGAATCGGTATTGCGCAAAGAGCGTCGTGGCGATTACCTGGGCAAAACCGTGCAGGTCATTCCGCACATCACCAACGAAATTCAAGACTTTATCGCCCGTGGTGCCCAGGCGGCTGATGTCGATGTGGCCATCGTTGAAATCGGTGGTACGGTTGGCGACATTGAATCGCTGCCCTTCCTTGAAGCCGCCCGTCAAATGAGCCTGCGCCTGGGGCGCAACAATGCAGCCTTCGTGCATCTGACCCTGGTGCCGTTCATCCCATCCGCCGGCGAGCTTAAAACCAAGCCCACCCAGCATTCGGTGCAAAAGCTGCGTGAAATCGGTATCTACCCGCACGCTTTGCTGTGTCGTGCCGATCGCCCCATCCCCGACGATGAGCGCGCCAAAATTTCGCTGTTCTCCAATGTGCCGCTGGATGCCGTCATTTCGGTCTGGGACGTTGATTCAATTTATAAAATCCCGGCCATGTTGCACGCCCAGGGGCTTGACAACCTGGTGTGTGACGCGCTGGCGTTGTCTCCGCCACCGGCCGACCTTACCGTCTGGGACCGTCTGGTTAACGCTATCGAGCATCCCAAACAAGAAGTCACCATTGGCATGGTCGGCAAGTATGTTGACCTTACCGAATCGTACAAGTCGCTTACCGAAGCGTTGTTGCATGCGGGTATTCATACCAGTTCCAAGGTCAACATCGAATACATCGACTCCGAAGTACTCGAGGCTGAAGGCACGGGCAGTCTGGCCAGATTTGACGCCATTCTGGTGCCGGGCGGCTTTGGCAAGCGTGGTACTGAAGGCAAAATCGCGGCCATTCGCTATGCCCGCGAGAACAAGGTGCCCTACCTGGGTATTTGCCTGGGTATGCAGCTCGGCGTTGTCGAGTTTGCCCGCAGTGTTGCCCAGTTGGGTGGTGCCAACAGCACCGAGTTTGACCCGTCCACGCCGCATCCGGTGGTGGCCCTCATCACCGAATGGCAAGACCGTGAAGGCAAGGTCGAACGCCGTGACCAAACGTCCGACCTGGGCGGCACCATGCGCAAGGGCGCCCAGCGTTGCCCGGTCAAGCCCGGCACGCTGGCGCACTCCATCTATGGTGACGAGGTCAACGAGCGTCATCGCCACCGGTACGAAGTCAATAACGTTTACGTATCGCGTCTCGAAGAGTCGGGGCTGGTTATCAGCGCGCGTACGCCCACCGAGCAGTTACCCGAGATCATGGAGTTGCCCTCGCATCCGTGGTTCATGGGGGTTCAGTTCCACCCGGAATTCACCTCCACGCCGCGCGACGGCCACCCGTTGTTCAGCAGCTTCATCAAGGCGGCCTTGCAGCATCAGGCCCAGCGTGAACCAAAGGCATCGGCATGAATCTGTGCGGCTTTGATGTCGGCTTGTCCCGGCCATTTTTCCTGATTGCCGGTCCGTGCGTCATCGAGTCGCGCCAGATGGCCTTCGATACAGCGGGTCAGTTGCACGAAATGACGCAGGCGCTGGGCATTCCGTTCATCTACAAAAGCTCGTTCGACAAGGCCAATCGCAGTTCGGGTACTTCGTTCCGGGGTCCCGGCCTGAGCGAAGGCCTGCAGATCCTGGCCGATGTGCGGGCCCATTACGGGGTGCCGGTACTTACTGATGTGCACGATCAGTCACAGGTTCACGACGTGGCGTCCGTGGTCGATGTCTTGCAAACCCCTGCATTTTTGTGTCGCCAGACAGATTTCATCCAGGCGTGTGCGGCAACCCTCAAGCCGGTCAACATCAAGAAGGGCCAGTTTCTTGCGCCTCACGACATGCTCCAGGTCGTGACCAAGGCCCGTGATGCGGCCATTGCCGCCGGCGGCGATGGCCGTACCATCATGGTGTGTGAACGAGGTGCCTCTTTCGGTTATAACAATCTCGTGTCCGATATGCGGTCACTGGCCATCATGCGCGAAACCGGTTGTCCGGTTGTGTTTGATGCCACCCACTCGGTGCAGTTACCTGGCGGGCAAGGTACGTCCTCGGGTGGCCAGCGTGAATTTGTGCCGGTTCTGGCGCGGGCGGCGGTCGCCGTAGGGGTTGCGGGTTTGTTCATGGAATGTCACCCTGATCCTGACAAGGCCATGTCCGACGGTCCCAACGCGGTTCCGCTGGACAAAATGGCCGGTTTACTCGAATCCTTGGTCAGTATCGATCGCTGCGTCAAAGAAAACGGCCTGTTCGAACTCTGACCTCATCTGGCG
>JAAYID010000042.1 GCA_012744285.1 Alcaligenaceae bacterium | reverse complement strand
TCGTCAATGAGGAGGGCACCGGCTGACGCAACACCGGCAATTCGGCCACCAGTTCGGGCAAGATGACGGCAAAACGCTGCCAGGCGGCATCCGCATTTCCGGCTGACGCCCAAGACCCGTCAACACGCACAATCAGGTCGATCGGCCCGTGCTGAAAGTGATGCGTACCGGTATCCAGCACGGCCCACTGCGCCCCCCCGGCAGCGATGCGCGGCGGCGCCACCGGCACGCCCCCTGGCACCTGACGCGGCGCGGCAACAGGCATCGCCCCACCCAGGGGCACTGCAGGCTTCCCGGTCATGACCGTACCCCTCGCATGCCGGCCACGATTCAGGCCAGCATGGGTTTGTTACCCAGCGCCCACGGGCTGGTGGGGTCGAACCATTCAATGATGCGGTGCCGGTCATTACGAAGGACATCGTAAATGGTGCGCACGGCATCGGCGTGCCCGCCCAGGCGAATGTAGTCATCCAGTTTCATGGAAAATTCAATTGGCGCGACAATGGCCGGCGTCGGCACATAGCCGAATGAGTTGTCGGGCATGCGCAAAACATCGACCATCACGGTAATCCCGCCCCCCGACCACACATAGGCCGGTGCCCCCCCGCAGGTGACGTTGACCAGCGCATTCTTGATGGAATTGGTCAGCCAGATGGGGTTTTCGGTGACCCCGGCACGCAATGAGCCGCCGGCACCGCCCAGGAACATGACGCTGCACAACGACGGCTCACAGTTTTCACCGATACGTTCAACGGTTTTTTGCAGGGCATCGGGCATCGGTTTGGACTGAGGCTGCAACTGCTCATCCAGTTCGTAGTATTCCGCGTGCTCGCCGGTGGTTGACGTGATCAGCAGGCGCAGCCCCGGCCACGCCACGTCGGCGTCCCAGCCTTCAATAATGCTGAGGGCATCGCTGATATCGGTACCGCCCCAGCCATTACCCGGATTGGCCACCTGAAAGTAGCGCCCCGGTGTTGACTTGCGCCCGCGCATTTTGATGCCCGACGGCGGGATATCGAGACACTTGCCCGCCTGGTGTTCGGACAGCACCCCGGTGATGTGATCATCAACGACGATGACCTCGTCAGCATGACCGAACCATTGCTTGGCAAAAATACCAATGGCTGCCGACCCGCAACCGACACGCATGCGTTTTTCTTCAACGCCGTCGACAATGGGGGCCTTGCCGGCCTGCACCACCAGCTGCGCGCCGCCATCAATCGACAGTTCAACGGCCTGTTTATTACCCAGCAACATCATCATGTCGCACGTCAGCCGGCCTTCTTTCTTGCTGCCGCCGGTGAGGTGATGGACGCCCCCCAGCGACAACATTTGCGACCCGTATTCGGCGGTGGTGACGTGCCCCACGATTTCACCCTTGTAGCGCACATTGGACTGCTCGGGCCCCAGATAACGGTCGGTGTCGATTTTGACCTTGAAACTGCAGTAGCTGAAGATGCCTTCAGTCACTACGGTAACCATATCGACACCCTGCTGGCGTGACGACACAATGAATGGCGCGGGCTTGTAATCGGGGTAGGTTGTGCCCGAACCAACGCCGGTAACGAACAAGCCATTGGGATCACTGACGTCGGTATCGGCAACGTCGTGCATGTGCAGGGCTGTCAGGGAACCCGGCGCATCACAGGCGACGGGTTCGGGGCGTGCCGCCTGCCCCGAATCGTCAAGCCGGCGCATCAGGACCACCGGGTCAAGCCGCACCAGCCGGCCGTCATGATTGGCCCAACGGTCGCAGGCCCCCGAACGGCCTTCGGTAATCTGACACAGCACCGGACAGGCGTTGCATTCAACCTTGTTGGTCGCCATTTTTTCGCTGCGGGGCCTGGATTTGTCGAGCACCACGGGGCCTGGCGCGTTGGCGCCCGTACCATCAAGGTTATCCATGCTGTGGTCGATTTTGGTGTGTTCAGTCATTGCTGACGTCTCCTGGATGCGGGGCGAAACGGGGTTGGCCGCCAGGGGCCGGAACCCGTTGGTCAATCGCGGCGCCATGGTTGGTGTGCCACCGGCAATTTATAGTGTATTACTTGTAATTACCCAAAACAATTCGGGCTAAACAGCATTGATGAATAATATCGAAAAAGATTTTTTGCATCAATAATTATCGTGTACACATTATATTTTCAAGATTGTCTGCCGCAGTATTATGGCTTACCATTAGTGCCTCTTTTACAGGAAAAGACACCATGCACAAGAACTGGATCAACGGCCAATGGGCAGGCACCGACACCATTCAGCACAACCGGAACCCATCTGACCTGAATGACATCGTGGGCGACTATGTGCGCGCCACCGCCGACGAGGTAGATAGCGCCATCGGCGCCGCCCATGCCGCCTGGCCAGACTGGTCGTTATCCACCCCGCAACAACGCTTCGACGTGCTGGATTTTGTCGGTACTGAACTACTGGCACGCAAGGCCGAACTGGGCGAACTGCTGGCGCGTGAAGAAGGGAAAACACGGCCCGAGGCCATCGCGGAAGTCGGCCGGGCCGGGCAGATTTTCAAGTTTTTTGCGGGCGAAGCCTTGCGCCTCACCGGCGATGCCGTGGCCTCGGTGCGCCCCGGCGTGCAGGTCGAGGTCACGCGTGAACCCATCGGCGTCGTCGGCATCATCACGCCCTGGAATTTCCCGATCGCCATTCCGGCCTGGAAAATTGCCCCGGCCCTGGCTTACGGCAATTGCGTGGTGTTCAAGCCCGCCGATCTGGTACCGGGCTCAGCCTGGGCCCTGGCCGAAATCCTCAGCCGCAGCGGTTTGCCTGCAGGGGTGTTCAATCTGGTCATGGGGCGCGGTTCGGTGGTGGGCCACGCGCTGGTGACTGACCCACGCGTCAACGCCATTACATTCACCGGCTCAGTGAGTACCGGGCAGGGCATCTTGCAACAAGCGGCGCAGCACCAGAAAAAAGTCCAGCTTGAACTGGGCGGTAAAAATCCGCTGGTCATTTTGAATGACGCCGACCTTGAAACCGCACTCGACTGCGCCATACAAGGGGCGTTCTACTCAACCGGCCAACGCTGCACCGCCAGCAGCCGCCTGATTGTGGAACGCGGCATTTACGACCGGTTTACCGACGCACTGGCACAACGCACGGCGGCGTTACGGGTAGGGCATGCGCTGGATGCCGACACGCAAATCGGCCCTGTCGCCGATGCCTCACAACTGCAGCAAAACCTTGACTACATTGCCATTGGCAACGACGAAGGCGCCACCTTGCTGTGCGGCGGGCAAACCCTGGAATGCCGCACACCCGGGCACTATTTCAGCCCGGCGGTCTTTGCCGATGCCACCAACAGCATGCGCATTTCGCGCGAAGAAATTTTCGGACCCGTGGCCAGCGTTATACGCGCCGACGACTACGACCACGCCCTGGCCTTGGCCAACGATACGGAATTCGGGCTGAGCTCGGGCATTTGCACCACGTCGTTGCAACGCGCTACCCACTTCAAGCGCGCCATCCAGGCGGGTATGGTCATGGTCAACGTACCCACGGCCGGGGTCGACTACCACGTGCCGTTTGGCGGGCGCAAAGGCTCAAGCTACGGCCCGCGCGA
>JAAYID010000041.1 GCA_012744285.1 Alcaligenaceae bacterium | reverse complement strand
TGCCGACCGTGGCCCGCACCAACCAGAATGCCCTGCCGGCGTACCAAGCGCGGTGCGGTGCCGACAGTTAATGAACGAGGCAGCACCCCCACACGCCCCGTCACCAGGTCATTGTCCGGAACGGACCAATCCGTCAATAGCACGCTGACCCCAGGCTCTCCCCCTCCCGGCTGACCGGAAAAATCAGACAATGCATGGGACTGACGCGTCACCTCAACCTCATCACGCATGGGGGAAAGCCATTGCCTGCCGGGCAACGTACGCCATTGGTGGGCAGGCCCTTGAAAGAATTGCCTTCGTATCCCAAGCGCAACCGCGTCCACATCGTCACCCCGTGCCGCTGAAAACGCCGAGAACCCGGCTGCGTGGGTAGTTTGCAATGCCATATCCTGCAAGCGAAACAACCAGGTAGCACATACCCACAACGCAATCAGTGCGAGCAGAACCACCACACCCTCAACCAGGGCCTGACCGCGAGCACGCCTCGCCAGAGCCTGCAATTGAACCTGGGCCTGTAACTGAACAACAAGGGTGCTGATCATGGCGCCTCCGCGCGAAAGAAACGCCAGGCCGGACTGGTCACCACACGCGCCTGCCAATACGGATTGAACAAACTTTGTTGTTCCTGACGTTGATCGCTGCGCGCGACCGGACGCTGAAAGAATGTCTCAGCCGCGCTTTGGGTATGCATGATCTGCCCTGTAGAAAGGGCGCGGCGCATTCGCACTGCAAAACGCGACGGCCGGGACGAGTTCACCCCGTTGACATCGTAGTAACCAGGCAACCCTCGTGCCGTCCAGACAGGACGACTGGCCACGGCATACGAATTGGCCAACGGATTGGTCAGCCCGGATAGCAAGTTCCAATCTGTGGACGTCTGAGCCCATTTCCAGAAATCCTGCGCACTGAAATTGTCGGGAGGATCCTGGACATGCGGCATATCGGCCGAAGGTGACTCAAGACCCGAGATCCACCCCCAACCCATGGCGTACTCCCGGTAATAGCAACCGATCCATTTGTTGGATCGAAGTGCGTGGTAAGACTGCGTATCGGTAGACTCCCAAGTGCCCTGCGGCGTCAGGCGTGTACGGCCCCGGCGACGCAGCTCATGGCGCAGATGCGGACAACGTGGATTGACCATCCACGGATTTCTGGCGGTATCGTCGCGCGGATCAAGAAATTGAAAATGTGCCGTCGCCTGGGCGACCAATTGAACCAATGCGCCGCCTCGATTGAAAGAAAGATAACTCCCAAGATCATCTTCAATAATCTCAAGGTTGTAGTTTTTATCTGGATAACCGGCATCAAGGACCTGCCGCATGGCGGCCTCACGGGTTTGTGCCAGCGTCCCGATGACCCGTGATTGCGCCTGCTGCAAGGTGTCATGCACCACGCGGTCATGCGCCGCATAATGACGCGCCAACGTACCCCACGCCTGTGCATCCAGGGTTTTGCCGGCAGCCATCGCAGCGGCCGCATAAGCCGTTCCGTGCGACGGACCAAACATCATGGCAATCAAATAGGCCGGCGGATTTCCCTGCAGCAATCGCTCCGCCTCGTGGCCACCAAACAGCGCCCACGAGCCCAGGGTTACCAGATGCGCCATGGCGACCTGATGACCGACATGGGCACGATTGATGAATGCCGAAAGATTGAAAGCCCGGGCCTGAACCAGTGCACCGCTGTAAGCCGCCGCATCCAGGGCGTGGGTCTGACCGGCGCGTGCCCCGACCACTTGGCCCACACCGAAATAGCGCACCATCGCCAACGCCATCACGCCCATCAGCAACAAACCCAGCACCATGGCCTGGCCGCGCTGCCGTGGGCAACCGCATGACGACGAGACAAACCCGGGGCTCGCCACGACTACTGACCTGTACCGGCATTGCCGGTGAACGACTTCAGGGTTTTCGCTGCCGTCTGTGCCGCAGCGGCCTGAGCGGCCGTTTGAGCCATTTGCGATTCAGCGGTACCGTCTTCACCCGCAAGCTCTTTGGCCATGGCTGCGGTCTGGGAACGCACAACCTGTCCGAACGTTTGGTAAACGGCAATCGCCGCAACAGCAACCAGCGCAACGACAATGATGTACTCGGTCATGGCCTGGCCCGTTTGACGCGCTTTGCTTCGAGTCACTCTCATACTTCCCCCTTTTAACGATCACAAGAACAACGTGATCAGTGTGGGTGCAGATGAAATGTCGAACAATTCGCAAAAGCCGTGCTGGCCAAATTTGCGCAGCATAAAACCAAATAACTTCAGGCAATAAACCTGCTTTCAGATCAAATGACGCCTGCAAAATAAAGGCCACAGGCACAACCCGCAATTGCGCCTGCCGCCCCGCTCAGGTATAACTGCGGGCTAATTCGACGTTAACCCCAACAGGAACCCTTCCAGTCCAATGCGCAAGAATCTGCCCGTTACCAACATCGAAACCGTTGTTCGCGAAGATCAGTACCTCATTTCGAAAACCGACATGAAGGGCAAAATCATTTATGCGAACCCGGCCTTCATCGAGGTCAGCGGGTACAGCCGCGACGAACTGCTGGGCAAGCCGCACAACCTTATCCGGCACCCCGACATGCCGCCCGAGGCCTTTGCCGACTTGTGGGACACCCTGAAAGAAGGCAAGCCGTGGCTGGGCGTCGTCAAGAACCGGCGCAAAGACGGAAGCTACTACTGGGTGCTGGCCAATGCCTACCCTGTCGTTGAAGATGGCAAGGTCACCTGCCTGGCATCCGTTCGTGTCAAGCCCTCACGCGAACAGATCGAAGCCGCAGAAGCCTTTTATGCCGAGCTCAACGCCGGGCGTGTACGCGGCTACACCGTCAAAGGCGGTCAGGTCGTGCGCAAAGGCTGGCGACGTCTGTTTGACTACGTCGCCATGCCATTTCAGAAAACACTACGGGCCAGCCTGCTGCGCATGGCCACGCTGGGTGCAGGCGCAATCGCCCTGGGCGCCTGGTATGCCGCCACGGGTGGCGTGCCTTCCAGTCAGGCCTGGATCGCATGGCCAGCCATCGGCTTGCTTACGGCCGGGATGCTGGGTTACGGATGGATCGTGGCACAACGCGTCATCTCGTCGCTGGATGACGCCGCCCGGGTAGCGCGCCAGATTTCTGCCGGCAACCTGACCCTGGAACTGCATCAGGGTGAAAGCGCCGAAGTCAACAACCTGAACTTTTACCTCGACATCATGCGCAAGAGCCTGATCTCGATTGCCCACGACGTCGAGGTGGGGGTTCACGCCACTCACCACACCGCGCAGGTTCTTTACGCCAACAATACCCACCTGTCGGCACGTACCGACGACAACGCCGCATCGCTGCAGGAAACGGCAGCCGCCATGGAAGAGCTTACGGTAACAGTCAAGCAAAATACCGACAACGCGCATCTGGCCAACCGCCTGGCCGACGAAAGCATGCGCATTGCCCAGCGCGGCGGTGAAGTCGTGAGCGACGTGGTGGAAACCATGGATGGCATCAAGGAAAGCTCGAGCAAGATTTCCGACATCGTGACGCTTATCGAAGGCATTGCTTTCCAGACCAATATTCTGGCACTGAACGCTGCGGTTGAATCTGCACGGGCTGGCGAAGCCGGCAAAAGCTTCGCCGTCGTGGCCGGTGAAGTACGCAATCTCGCACTTAAAAGTTCCCAGGCTGCCAAAGAAGTCAAAAATCTTATCGATGAATCAAACTCGCGTATCGCTGCCGGCTCCGAACAGGTCGCTCGTGCCGGTGCCACCATGGAAGAAATCGTCAACTCGGTACGTCGCGTTACCGATGTCATGGGCGAAATCTCAACAGCCTCCGAAGAACAGACCACCGGCCTGACCGAAATCAATCAGGCCGTTTCCCTCATGGAAACAGTGACCTCCCAGAACGCCGCCATGGTCCAGGATCTCGGGCAGACCGTACGCACGCTGTCGGCCGAGGCCGAGAACCTTGAAGTCGCCATCGGCGTACTGAACACCGGTGTCGGAAAACATGGGCGCCCTGCCCGTGTCGGCTCGGACGAACCTCGCCTGCAAAGCTGATCACCACAGCAACGCTACAATAAAGGGGCCACCTTCCAGGGTGGCCCCTGTTTTTTTACGGAGCTGACGTGAGCGTACCTATTTTTGACAGTTTCCTGACAACCACTGAAATCATTCGTACCTTCGACGACACCGCTGTCATCCAGGCCATGCTTGACTTCGAGGCCGCGCTGGCGCGCGCCCAGGCCGCCCAAGGGCTCATTCCCGGCCCGGCTGCGCAACTGATCGAACAACATTGCAAAGCCAGTCTTTACGATACCGACGCCATCATAGTGGCTGCACGACGCGCCGGCAGCATGGCCATCCCTTTGGTCAAAGCCCTGACTCAAGCCGTTGCCGCCAACGACGCTGAAGCCGCCAGCAAGGTGCATTGGGGCAGCACCAGCCAGGACGTCATTGATACCGGTACGGTTCTGGTCACCCGTGACGCCCTCGCGCTCATCAACGACACACTGGACGCCTTGTGCCGACAATTGCTGGTGCTGGCTGAACAGCATCTGCAAACGCCGGTTCTGGCACGCACACTGATGCAACCCGCCCAGGTCACCAGTCTGGGTTTCAAATTCGCCAACTGGGCAGCACCACTGATACGCAGCAAGCAGCAGCTCAAGACCTTGGTACGTAACGCCTTGCAACTGCAGCTGGGCGGCGCTGTCGGCACGCTGGCTGTCATGGGTGAGCAAGGTCCTGCCGTAGCTCGTCGAGTTGCCGCAGACCTGGGTTTGGCGATTAACGATGGGAACTGGCACACACAACGCGATGACTGGGTACGACTAGGGCTGGAAGTAGCCATTCTGACCGGTAGCCTGGGAAAAATCGCCACTGACCTCAGCCTGATGGCGCAAGGTGAAATTGCCGAACTGGCCGAACCCTCCGGACAGGGTCGCGGGGGCTCAACAGCCATGCCGCACAAGCGCAACCCCGTATCTTCCATGATCGCACTGGCCGCCGCCGCACGCACCCCTCAACGCGCAGCGGGCTTGCTGGCCAACATGGGTCAGGAGCACGAACGCGGCCTGGGCAACTGGCAGGCCGAACTGGCCGACTGGCCAGGCCTGTTCATGAGTGCCCACGGCGCGCTCACCGCACTTCTGGAAGCCATGAATGGCCTGGTCATTGATACCGCACGTATGCGTCAGAACATTGACAACCTGCACGGCCTGATTTTTGCGGAAGCCGTTTCCATTTATCTGGCCGGCGCCATCGGCCGACCGGCCGCACACCACCTGATGGAGACGCTGACAGCAAGGGCAGTCTCAGAAAAAATCCATTTATCCCGTGTGGTACGCCAAGCCATTGACGCCGATGACCGCTTGCGCAGTCAGCTTGACCTGGAGCAAATCGATGCCTTGTTCGACCCCGTCGCCGCAACACGCAACGGCCATCAGATTGCAGAGAAACTTGTCTCGCAGTTGCGGCAGACATTCGAAAACGCTCCTTAAGGCGCCACAGGCTAACCTCAAGGGGCTTGTGCGCACCCTGATAACAACCAGCCACAACACACAACACTCCTACGGAAACCACCATGACTTTTGATGCCAACAACCATGACTTTGAACGCGGTCTCAAGAATCGCCGGGAAATCCTGGGCGATGCCTGGGTCGACCGCTCGCTCGACCGCGCCACCAATTTCAATGCCGAATTTCAGGAACTGATCACGCGTTTTGCCTGGAATGAAATCTGGGGACGCCCCGGGCTGGAAAAGAAAACACGCCGCGCCATGGTGCTTGCCATTACCATGGCACTGGGGCGCTGGGAAGAGTTCGAACTGCACGTACGCGCCGCACTGGCGGGTGGTAGCCCCGACACCCGGCTGACACCCGATGAACTGAAAGAAATCCTGATCCAGACCGCGATTTATGCGGGCGTACCCGCCGCCAATACCGGATTCACGCACGCCCAGGCCATCCTGAAAGAAATCGGGGCCGATATCGGTTACACCCTGAGCCCGCTACAGCCGGATCGCACCTGCCATCCAGGCATTGGCCATGAACGCGTCACTCAAAGCAAGCCGGGACTGCACTACACCCTGCGCCCCGCACGTAATGGTCAGGCGCGTCAAACCATCGTACTCAGCCACGCCCTGGGCTGTGATCTGACCATGTGGGACCGTCTGGCCAATGTGCTGGCGGCAGAGTTCAATGTGGTCTGCTATGACCACCGCGGGCATGGTTCTTCTGATGCGCCTGCACAGATGTACACCATGGCCGATCTGTCCGACGATGCCGCCCGCTTGATCCGCGAACTGGACTGCGGCCCGGTGATCTGGATCGGTCTGTCGATGGGTGGCATGGTTGGGCAGGAACTGGCGATTCGCTACCCGGAACTGATCAGCAAACTGGTTATCGCCAACTCAACGTCAGCATACCCCGACGCGGTTCGCGAAGTATGGCAGCAGCGCATTGCGACGGTACAGGCCAACGGCATCGAAGTCATTGCCGATGCGGTCATGGAACGCTATTTTCACGCCGGATTCCGTGCCGAACGCCCGGCAACCGTCGCTTCGTTCCGTCGTCGCCTGGTCACCACCGACCCGGAAGGCTATGTCGGTTGCTGCAATGCCGTCGGTACCGTCGACACGACAGCGCGTTTGCCGCAAGTCAAGGTTCCGACGCTGGTCATTGCCGGCGAGCTTGATCAAGGGGCACCGGTTTCCATGTCGGAAACCATGGTTGCGCAAATTCCCGGCGCGAAACTGGCCGTACTGGCCGGCGCATCGCACCTAGCGGTTGCCGAACAACCCCATGCCTTCATCGAGACCGTGCAACAGTTTTTGAACGGTTGACCCCGCGTAAAATCTTCATGAACGCCTGAAGGGCCGGGCTGGAAAGCGCATCCGAGCGATGCAGCAACCCTACCGGCTCTTCAGTACCCTCAAAGCCCAGTGGCAATGCCACCAGCAACCCACGGGCCAGATCATCCTGTACGGCTCCTGTCGATGCAAACCAGACCGCATCCGACTGCATCACCACCAAACGCGCCACTGACACCGAAAGCGTCTCCAGGCAATTGTCCGGCAACGCCCTGCCCCTGGCCTTGAACCAGTTATCCGTATTGTGACGCGGCACGGTGCCTGAAGCCGACACCACCAGCGGAAACGACAGCACATGAGCCAACGATACTTCGGTGTGAAGCAGACTGTGCTCTGGCCTGACCACGGCCACCAGCGGCTCGACATACAGCAACTCGAACGATAGTCCAACCATC
>JAAYID010000005.1 GCA_012744285.1 Alcaligenaceae bacterium | reverse complement strand
CCCCAGGCCGTGATCAATGAATATGGTCTTGCCTTTGAAATAAAAATCATCAACGATCGTGACGACGCCATCGGCGGGTGCTTTCACAGGCGTTCCGGTTGGCACGGCAAAGTCGAGGCCGGAATGCGAGTTGCGCTCTTCGCCATTGAAAAAACGCCGCAAACCGAACGGGCTGGATAACCGCCCCTGTACAGGACGGTCAAGACGTATATTGCTGGGTATCTGGTCACGAAACTGCGCATAGGCCTTCATCTGCGCATCGTATTCGCGTTCAAAGCGCTTGAGCTGCTCGGGGTCAGGACTTACGTGCTTCTGATTACGCAACGTAATATGCTGTGATTTGTAGTCGCGCGGGTTGACCGTAAATTGAATGCTTCGCTGGCTACTGCCTGACCCGACCGTGGCCGATTGAACGCCAGGCTTGACATCAAGGCCGATTCCAACCAGGGCAATCCAGAGCTGGTCGCTGTCTTTAAGCACCATGACCGGGTGGTCACGGTAAACAACCGTCGGCGGTGCACTACCCCCTTCCCCAAGCTGCAACACCGCCACACCGCCGGGAAACGGATGATTCAGCGTACGACTGATATACCCCGTGGCCCACACCGGCACCGAAACGGCAGCCAGTACACACACCACCAACCACCGCATTACCGCCTTGAAACCCATAACACACCTGCAACAAAACACGAAACAAGAAGGCCGTCGCCAGCCCGGCAACATCACAGCCATCAGCCATCAGCCATAGCCATCAGCCATAGCCATAGCCATAGCCATAGCCATAGCCATAGCCATAGCCATCAGCATTCAACCATTAGCCGGCCCGGCGCGCATTACAAATAAACACACCCGACAGTACGGCCACAAAGCCAGCCAGCTGGATGGGCATGAGTTTATCGCCGAAAATCAGGAAAGCCTCGATGGCAACGAGTACCGGCGACAAAAACATCAGGGATGAAGCCGTCGCAGCCTGACCTCGCCGGATAATATAGATCAAGAGCATGGTACCAATACCCGTCAGCACAAACGCAGCCCAAAACAACGACGCCCACAGTTCAGGCGACCAGATCCAGCGGGTTTCCCCAAGAATCAGCGCAAAGGCGCCCGTAAACAGCAAGGTACCGAAATTTTGCAAAGATAGTGCCACGCGGATGTCGACCGCCTGAATAGATGTCTTTTGTACGATGGTACCGAACGTGATGGACAGAACAGCCAACACCCCCACCATGAAAGCCCACAACGGGAATGCCCCGACACCGGTATTGCTGAGTGCGGGCTGAACAACCAGAAACACACCGATCATTCCCATGAAAATACCCACCCAGACCCGGCGTGACGGAATTTCCTTGAGAATGGGAATGGCAAATACAGCTGTCAGCAATGGCTGCACCGAACCAATCAAGGCCATGACGGCCGGGGGAACACCACCGGCAATGGCCCAGAACACACCGCATAGATACATACCCTGCAGCAACACACCGGCAAGCAAATGCTTGGGAATTTCACGCAGTGGCGGCCACTTTACTTTGGCATAGAGGGCAATGCCCGTGAACAGCACTGCGGCAATGCACATGCGCACAAAAAGGAACAAGGTCGGGTCGGCGTACGGCACAATAGCCTTGCCAACAATGAACCCCGTTGACCATATGAATACGAACAGCGCAGCGATGAAAACCATTTTTTATTGTGTCCTGTGATGTGTCTCCCGCCCGTAACATACCACAGCACCCAAGCCAGACTACCACACGCCCCACTACTCAATCCCTGCGCCACCCTGCCCGAATATCCCGAACCAGGCACAACATGCGAAAACCACGAACTAAGCTGGCACAACGGCTGACAACTTGCCGGCGATCAGGCGCAGTTCCCGGTCACAACGCGCAGCCACCGCAGGATCGTGGGTTACCATCACCAGCGTAGCCCCCTGCTCACGCAGCAAAGAAAACATCAGCTCGATGATTTTCTGCCCATTTTGCTCGTCAAGGCTGCCGGTCGGCTCGTCAGCGAACAAGACATCGGGCTTGACAACAAAAGCACGCGCCAGTGAAACACGCTGCTGCTCGCCGCCGGACAACGTCTTTGGGTAATGATGAAGACGCTCAGCCAGACCCACCCGATCAAGCATGTGGCGCGCCGCATCGGCTGCGGGCTGGCCTGCCAGCTCAAGGGGCAACATCACATTTTCAAGGGCTGTCAGGTTGGGCAGCAGCTGGAACGACTGAAACACAAACCCCACATGACGGGCCCTAAGCGCCGCACGCCCCTCTTCATCCAGATCGAACAATGACTGCCCCATAAGGTGCACCGCACCCGAGGTGGGAACATCCAGCCCGGCCATCAGTCCAAGCAACGTTGATTTCCCTGATCCCGATGCTCCGGTAATCGCAAGTGCTTCGCCCGAGGTCGCGGACAGGTTGACATTATCTAAAATGGTGATCGTGCCTGCAGAGTCAGACACCTGCTGGCATAAATTTTTTACTTCTAAGGAATAGGTCAAGTTCATGCGTACCCGATGGCAGTTGATTGTTGCAGCCTTATTTTGCCTGATTACCGGCTTTACCGTTGGCGCTCATGCCGCCAACGCAGCCGACAAGCCTTCCAGCATACTGGTCATTGGCGACAGTCTTTCGGCCGAGTACGGTCTGCAACGTGGGTCGGGCTGGGTCAATCTGATCCAGAAACGCCTTGACGATGCAGGACTAGCCTGGCGGATCAACAATGCCAGCATCAGCGGTGACACTACCAGCGGCGGGCTGAGCCGCTTTCCTGATGCCCTTGAACGCCACAAACCCGATATCGTCATCATTGAACTTGGCAGTAATGATGCCCTGCGCGGGCTATCGCTGGATATGACCCGCAGCAACCTGGCAGGCATGGTTGAACAGGCCAAAGCCGCTGGCAGCCGCGTGGTGCTGGTTGGCATGCAGATACCCCCCAACTACGGGCGTCAATATACCGAGGCCTTCAAAACATTGTTCGAAGACCTCGCCAAGGCGAAGCATGTTGCGCTGGTGCCGTTCCTGCTTGATGGCATAGCCACGGATCGAAGCCTGTTCCAGGCGGATGGCATCCACCCGAATGAATCCGCTCAACCGGTACTGGCCAATAACGTCTGGAAAGCGCTCGAAGCCCTGGTTACCGCCAGGCCCTGAACAACACACGATCCATCACATTTAAACAATCACGCTATTCCGATACACCGACGCAGCAACCGTAACCACGAAAAAAAAGCCGGCCCCAAAAGGTAGCCGGCTGTTTTTGGTTATGGTCTGAGCAGACTCAGTTTTCTTCACCCTGAATCACGGCTTCGGCCTCGGGCAAGCGCTCGACCCCAAGGCTTGCTCGCAGAGCCTGCAGGACAGCACGTTCTTCGGCTTGCCCCCACGCGGCATTCATTTCGCGCGGTACATTCACGAGCATCTCGTGGTTGGCAACACCCGCCTTGGCTGTCTCGACCCGAACGACCACATAGCCCCCCTGACCGCCCACACCTTCGTAAGCCGGCAAGGCATCCGCCGAGGCACGGAACGCCGCTTCCAGCGCCTGAGTCTCTACACCCTGAGGGTTGATGCGACTGACGGTCATGGCATCGCCAAAACCTGCGGGCACCACACCTGCATTTGCCTGCCAGGTTTTCATATCCGCCTGGGCAGCCTCTTGGGCCGCCTTGGTTGCCCGCTCGTTGGTCAGGGCGGTACGAATGAAACCAGACACCTGATCAAGCGGCTGTACCCGTGCAGGCACCACCTGATCAACCCGTACAACAACCAACGTATCCGGCGAAATCTCGATGACGCCCGAGTTCTGCTTCTCTGCCATCAGGGCAGGTGAAAACAATGCGCGACGGACCCGGATGTCATCAAGGATGGCCGCATCGGCACTGGCTGCTGCAGCGGCACCCTGCACCTGCTGTTCAGGCAAAAGACGATCTTGCGCAATGCCATTTGCCTTGCGGATTTCCAGACCCAGACCTTGGGCAGCAGGCTCAAGGCTGGTGGCATTGTCGTACGCCAGATCACGCAAACGCGACGCCAGATCAGCGAATCGTTCGGACCCCATCTGACGACGCACTTCAGCCTGCACCTTGGCACGCGCCTGCTCGAACGTTTCGCCACGCTCGGCCTCGACCTCGGTCGCAAGGAAAATGTGATAGCCGTCTGGCCCTTCAACAACACCTGACACTTGATTGGGGACAAGCGCAAAAATGGCCGACTCGAGCTGTGCAGGCAAGCTGCCCCGGGACACCCAACCCAGACGACCACCGTCTTTCGCACTGCCGATGTCCTGCGATTCGGCCTTTGCCAACTCGGCAAAACCGGCAGGATTGTCTTTGAGCGTGTCAGCCAGTGTCTGAGCCCGTGCACGTGCCGCGCTGCGATCTGCCTGCGATGCACCCTGAGGCGCATTAACAAGAATATGGTTCAGAAACACACGCCCCGGCAAAACATAACGCGACTTGTTTTGCTGGTAATACGCCTGTAAATCGGCTTCGCTGATCTCGGGCAGGCCGTTCATGGCCGCTGTCTCGTCAAGAACCAGATACTGCGCACTGATATGCTCGGGCACCTGCAAGGCCGCCTGATTCTGGTCGTACCAGGTTTTGATGTCTTCATCAGTAACGGTGACCTTGTCGGCATAATCTTGCGCCGCATACGTCTTCAAGCGAATGGTACGCTCGGCGGTCAGGGCTTGCTGTACCGCATCAGTGACGGGAACAGGCAACGCCGCAGTCAGACCTACCGGGGCAAGTACACGCTGCAACGCCAGTTCGGCCCGCTGACCTTGTTCAAAATCGCGACTCGTCATGCCCATTGAAGCCAGAACTTCGTTGTAGCGCTCGGGTGAAAACTGGCCATCAACCTGCAATTCAGGGATCGAGGCAATGGCGCGACGCAAGACATTATCAGACACACTAAAATGATCTTTGGTGGCCGCCTCGACAATGACGGCGCGATCAACAAGTGATTCGAGCAAATTTTCGCGCATTTGCGGGCCGTTAAGCACAGCCGGATCAAACGCACTGCCCATGCGGGCTTGCAGTTGCTGCAACTGATTGCGCTGGGCGTTGTCAAAATCTTCCTGGGTAATGGCCGAATCGCCGATACGCACCAGTTCTTTATTGGCCGACACATAATTGGTGTAGCCACTGATACCAACAAGCGCAAACGACGGGAAAATCAGGATAACCAGAACAAGCAGCATCAGGCGCTGATGCGTACGGATAAAATCAAACATTCATCAAACCCACAGAGTCGCCGGTTCGCCTTCGCGTTACCTGACGATGTATACCCAAAAAATTACGGCGCAACCTCGGTGCAGCGAGTTTACCACCGAGTGACGCCGGCCCACTTCAAAGGCCCACCCTTGTTCAGCTACCGCCACGCATTCCATGCCGCCAATCACGCCGACGTGCTCAAACACAGCATTCTGGTGCATATTCTTGATTACTTCAATCAGAAAGAAAACCCGTATTGGGTGATCGACACCCATGCCGGCGCCGGCATTTATGACCTGTCCGATGAATGGGCGACCAAAAACGCAGAATTTGCCGACGGGCTCGATCGACTGCTTGACGCGGACAAGCACCCGGCCCTGATCGAGCGCTACCTGCAAAGCGTACAGGCCTTCAACCCCGATGGCATAGCCAACTTTTACCCGGGTTCCCCCTGGCTGGCCCTGCAAGCGCTGCGCGAAAAAGATCGCCTGCGCCTGTTTGAACTGCACCCCACCGAAATTGACATACTGAAAGAAAACCTTTCATTGCAAGACCGGGCCACCCAGAAAAAAACCATGGTCTACGAACAAGACGGTTTCACGGGCCTGAAGGCCCTGCTGCCCCCGCCAACTCGCCGGGCCATTACCATTATTGACCCGTCGTACGAAGACAAGGCCGACTACCGCAAAACATTGCAATGCGTGCAAGACGCCATGACACGGTTCCCGACCGGCTGCTACGCCATCTGGTACCCGCTGGTGCAGCGTCGCGAAGCCACCGAACTGCAACGAACCTTTGAAAAAATGAAAGACTGCAACTGGCTTAACGCCACACTAAGCGTACGCAAGCCACCCAGCGACGGTTTTGGCCTGTTTGGCAGCGGCATGTTCGTCATCAACCCGCCCTGGACATTGCATGGCGACCTGGCCAAGGCGCTGCCGTGGCTGGCAAAGCAACTGGCCCTTGATGAACGCGCCAATTTCACCCTGAAGCAATCGGCCTCGGGTACACAACCAGCGTCGAACACAAAGCAAGCACCAGAAAAAAAACGTGATTCAGGTTCAAAGCACGCTTCGGGTACAAAACATAACTCAGCGGCAAAGCACACCTCGGGCGCAAGGTCAGTCACAGGTGTAAAACAGGCTTCAAAAACCAGATAAAGCATGCGCATCAAATAAATTGGCCCAAGGTTTTAACGAAACCCTTGGGCCAAACAACACTTAACGCATGGCGGGGCATACACCCCTGAAAAAGAACGAGCCAGACCCTTAAAACTGCTCGCCTTCACGCAGGTAGCGCCATTGGCCCTGGGGTAAATCACCCAGCACGATGCGGCCCATACGCACGCGCTTCAAGCCAACCACTTTCAAGCCCACCTGCTCACACATCCGGCGGATCTGACGCTTCTTGCCTTCCTGCAAAATAAACCGCAACTGGTCTTCGTTCTGCCAGGAGACCTCGGCGGGTTTAAGCACCTGACCATCGAGACTCAGGCCATGGTTAAGCAATTTCAGGCCGTTGCTGCCCAGCTTGCCCTCGACCCTGACCAGATACTCTTTTTCAATATCGGAATGCTCATCAATCAGCTGACGCGCAATCCGGCCATCTTGCGTCAATACCAACAAACCTTGCGAATCAATATCCAGACGCCCGGCCGGTGCCAGGCCTCGCAAATGGCTACGGTCAAACTTGATCAGGGATTTTTCAGGACGATATTGGGTGCGTTCTGAAATCAGCGTAGCCGCAGGCCGGTAGCCACTTTCGGCCTGACCGGACACATAGCCCACCGGCTTGTTCAGCAAGATAGTGACACGAGCGGTCTGGCGCTGCTGGGCCTGCCGGTCGAGGGTAATTTTCTGGTGCGGATACGCCTTGCTGCCCAGCTGGGACACCACGACACCATCAACACGCACCCAACCCCGCTCGATATAGCTGTCAGCCTCGCGACGGGAACACAGGCCACGGTCGGCCATCAATTTCGAAATTCTGATTTTTTCCATAGGCGTCATTGTATGCAGGATGACGCCTGTCGGGTATCAGGGAACGAGAACAGGCCAGCGCCACGTTGCGCCATAGCGTCAACGGAGCGGTAAACCTGACCTCAGGAATGCTGCAGGGTTATGGCCCCTCCAGGCCGTCGGCGCTCGCCCTCGCCCTGACCCGGGCGACTTGTCAAACAACACGCCAAGAAAAAATCTGACATCAATACGCCAGAATCTTGGAGAGAAACTGCTGAGCGCGCTCGGAACGTTGTTCCGGGTGACCGAAGAAATCATCTTTGCTGCAATCTTCAACGATCAGGCCCTGGTCCATGAAAATAACGCGATCAGCCACCTTCCGCGCAAAACCCATTTCATGGGTGACCACCATCATGGTCATGCCTTCAGCGGCAAGGTCTACCATGACATCCAGAACCTCATTGACCATCTCGGGGTCGAGCGCCGACGTGGGTTCGTCAAACAGCATGACGACCGGATCCATGGCCAGAGCCCGCGCAATGGCCACCCGCTGCTGCTGACCTCCGGACAACTGACCGGGAAACTTGTCAATGTGGTCGGCCAGCCCCACGCGGTGCAACAAGGTCTTGCCGCGTTCAACGGCCTCTGCTTCAGAGCGACCCAGCACCTTCACCTGGGCCAACGTCAGGTTGCGCATGACGGACAAATGTGGAAACAGCTCAAAGTGCTGGAAAACCATGCCAATACGCGAACGCAGCCTGGGCAGGTTCGTACCCGGGGCCCCTACCGAAACCCCGTCAACAACGATTTCACCTTCCTGAAAAGGCTCGAGGGCATTCGCGGTTTTGATCAAGGTTGACTTGCCCGACCCGGACGGCCCGCACACCACCACGACCTCGCCACGGGTGACCTGGGTCGTGCAATTTTTAAGCACCTGAAATGCACCATACCACTTGCTTACATTCTTGAATTCGATCATGCCTGAGCTTACCCCTGACCCGCGACGCCATAACGGCCTTGCAACCGGCGAACCAGTCGCGATGCCGCATAGGAAATAACAAAATACACCAGTGCAGCGAAAATGAACATTTCAACCAAACGGCCGTCGCGCTGGGCCACAATGTTGGCGGCCCCCAGAAAATCGGTCAGCGACAGCACATACACCAGCGAAGTGTCCTGAAACAATACAATGACCTGAGTCAGCAACACCGGCGTCATATTGCGAAAGGCCTGCGGCAAAACAATAGTTCGCATGACCCCATGGTAATTCAGACCCAGGGCATAACCAGCGTCAGTTTGCCCCCGCGGGACCGCCAGGATGCCCGCCCGGATGATTTCACAGAAATAAGCGGCCTCGAACAACGTGAACGTGATCAGTGCCGAGGTGAAACCACCAACCGGTACCGGCATACCGCTGCCGTTCAACCACCCTGCGATGTAGGGCACCAGAAAATAGAACCAGAAAATAATCAGGATGAGCGGCAATGCCCGAAACAGATTGACATACCCCGCTGCCAGCCACGACACCGCGCGGTTTGCCGACAAACGCATCAGGGCCAACGCCGTACCCAACGCCAGTGCCAGAACCGTAGAAAGCAGCGTCAGCTTTAACGTGAATACCAGCCCTTGGGCAAACAGCCAGGGCAAGGCATCAAGAATAACGGAAAAGTCAAAATCAGCCATCACACCCTACTTGGCCGTGCCCATGAAACCAGGCACCTGCAGGTTTTTTTCCAGCCGGCGCATCAAGAACACAATAACGATATTGATGATGACATACAGCAGGGTCGCGGCCGCAAAAGATTCAAAAATCTGAAAACTGAATTCTTGCATTGAACGCGCAGCACCCGTGATTTCCAGCAACCCGATGGTAAATGCCACTGACGAATTCTTGACCAGATTCAAGGCTTCTGACGTAAGAGGCGGCATGATCATGCGTACAACCGCCGGCAACAGCACCCACCGATACACCTGCCAGCGAGTCAGACCCAGTGCCGTACCGGCCATGGCCTGCCCCGCCGGCAATGAGGTAATGCCTGCCCTGACCTGCTCGGCAATGCGGGCCGATGTAAACAGCCCCAGACAAACGGCTGCCGTCCAGAACGTGCTGAAAAGCGGATCGGATTGCTTGATGAAATCACCCAACGAAGCGGGCAGCAGTTCCGGCACCACGAAATACCACAGGAACATTTGCACGAGCAACGGAATATTGCGAAAAAGCTCGACCCACGCCCGGCATAACCGCTCAACCCAGGCAATTCGGGTAGTGCCAAGCACCCCGACTGCAAAACCGGCCAGCAAAGCCAGCCCCCAGGCCACAACTGAAACACCCAGCGTCCAGCCCGCCCCACGGATTAGTGTATCGAGGTAAGTACCCGTGCCGTCAGGGGACAGGTCCATGAAAATGGACCAGTTCCAGTTGTAATTCATACTCGCAACACCCGGCAATAACGGTGGGCAACCCTGTCAGCCCGCAGCTGGCAGGGTGTAGGCCGCCGGATCGGGCGAGTCAGTGGGGTTCTGGATAACGCGCTGCAGTTCCGGCGTCATGGGCCAGTTCATGTTGATATTACGCGGGGGAATGGGCTGCAAAAACCATTTCTTGTACAACGCGTCGAGGCGGCCGTCTTGCATCAACGCCTTGACCGCGGCATCGACCACCGCCTTGAATTCAGGGTCGTTGCGCGGCAGGATGATCCCGTAGGGTTCAATGGTATAGGCCTTTTGACTGATTACCCAATCGTCAGCGTAACGCGAGTTGGCAACCAGCCCGGCCAGCAGGATATCGTCCATGAAGAACGCGGCCGCCCGCCCGCTGCTGACCATAAGAAAGGCCTCGGAATGGTCTTTGGCTGTAATGATGCGCAGACCGAGATTCTGTTCGGCATTGGCTTGTGTCAGCCAGCGCAGATTGCTGGTACCTGCCGTCGACACCACCGTTTTACCCTTCAGATCGGCTAAATCCTTGAAGCCGGATGCTTTCAGGGCAGCAAACCGCGTTGCAGTCACAAACGTAGTGGGCGCAAAACTGACCTGTTCCTGGCGCTGCGCATTGTTGGTCGCCGAACCGCAGGTCATGTCAACCGTGCCATTGGCAACCAGCGGAATGCGCGTTGACGATGTGACAGGCACCTGACGCACATTCAATTCGGGCAGACCCAGGTGAGCCTTTACGGCATCAACAATGGCATGGCAGATATCCATGGAATACCCCACGGGCCGCTGCTCGCCATCGAGGTAAGAAAAAGGAATGGACGACTCGCGATACCCGAGCGTGACCTGCCCGGAATCTTTGATTTTATCGAGGCGGCCTTGGGCCAGGACCGGGGACAAACTGGCAAAAGCCAGCGTGGCGGCAAAGACAACTGACAGCAATTTCATGGCTACTCCTGCGATTTTCACAACAATCGCTTTTTAGTATGCCCCAACTTCGTCGCCCTGACCTCGTGGCATACCCTAGGTTTTGCGAAAAAATCAGAGCGCTGCAGGCCCGTTCTCGCCCGTACGAATGCGGATGGCCTGTTCAACTGGCTGCACAAAAATTTTGCCATCGCCAATTTTTCCGGTATGGGCAGCCTTGAGAATGGCCTCGATGGATCCATCAACCAACCCGTCATCCACCACCAGATCAATGCGGATTTTGGGTAAAAAATCAACGACATATTCTGCGCCGCGATACAGCTCGGTGTGACCCTTCTGGCGTCCGAACCCTTTGACTTCGGTAACCGTCAGACCGCTGACACCAATTTCGGCCAGTGCCTCGCGCACTTCGTCGAGTTTGAAGGGTTTGATGATGGCAGTGATGAGTTTCATGGACGGGCTCCGGGGGTTGGATGAGACGAAATGCAAGCTTAAAATTATCGCACGCTCATTTATAATTGGGCACTATGTCAAAAAATACTCACTCCGCCCCGCAAGACCAGTTCGCCAACAAGGCCCAAGCCTGGTCTGCCCGTTTTTCCGAGCCTGTTTCCGACCTGGTCAAGCGTTATACCGCCTCTGTCGACTTCGACAAGCGCATGGCCGCGTTTGACATCCAGGGCTCGCTGGCCCATGCCGACATGCTGGCCTCCATTGGAATCATCAGTGCTGACGACCTGGCGGCCATCCAGAACGGCATGGCCCAGATCCTGAACGAAATTGAAGCTGGCCAGTTCACCTGGTCGCTCGACCTTGAAGACGTTCACCTGAACATCGAAAAACGTCTGGTCGAACTGGTGGGCGATGCCGGCAAGCGCCTGCACACGGGCCGTTCACGTAACGACCAGGTGGCCACAGATATCCGTCTGTGGCTGCGCGCCGAAATTGACATCGCCATTGATCTGCTGCGCCAACTGCGCCACAACCTGGCGCTGCTGGCACAAACCCACGCTCACACCATCCTGCCGGGGTTCACCCACTTGCAGGTTGCTCAACCCGTCACCTTTGGCCACCATCTGCTGGCCTACGCCGAAATGTTCGCCCGCGATGCCGAACGTCTGGTCGACTGCCGCAAGCGCGT
>JAAYID010000040.1 GCA_012744285.1 Alcaligenaceae bacterium | reverse complement strand
CTTCCTTCCCACGCTCGGTCACCCTCACGCAGTTGCGTTTCACTTTGCTCACTGTGACCAGCTCGCAGCGGGACTTGCACC
Source organism: Alcaligenaceae bacterium (assembly GCA_012744285.1). Classification (GTDB taxonomy): domain Bacteria; phylum Pseudomonadota; class Gammaproteobacteria; order Burkholderiales; family Burkholderiaceae_B; genus Neopusillimonas; species Neopusillimonas aromaticivorans. The sequence goes on along the minus strand of JAAYID010000040.1, from coordinate 1,648 downwards.
CGCAGGTGTGCGCCCATGCTGGGCGCACAACAAAAACGCCACCGGCGAGGGTGGCGTTAATGCCTTGATAAACAAGGATAATTCTGGTGGCGCATCCCTGATTCGAACAGGGGACCTGCGGATTATGATTCCGTCGCTCTAACCGGCTGAGCTAATGCGCCTTGCTGCAAGACCAATAATATAACATAAATTTTTTACGTCTCGCAACCCGAAAACCGGCTTTTATCGCACGGGAAGGGAGCTTTTTCAAAAAAGCCCCCTTCCCGATCAGGTACCGATTACTTGCGACGCATCATCTGTGTCGCTTCAGATGACGCATTGGTCAGTGCAGTAACCGCCGGGTAGGTTCCGGCCAGGGCATCATGCAACTTGCGGTGGAACATATCGCGAATTTCAGGATAATTATTAATCTTGAAGCCACGTGCAGTTTGCACTGGCGGCTTGGCGTAGACCGCCACCAGGTTGCGCCAGTCACCCAGATTCTTGTAGTAATCAGGGCCTGTAGCATCAAAGGCTTGCTGCGTCAGAGGCAGGAAACCTGTTTTCTGGTACCACGTGGCCGCATTGTCGGTACGCGACAACCAGTCAAGAAACTGTGCCGTTGCTTTCTGCTCGGCGTCGTTATGCCCCGAGGTTGCCCACAGCCCGGTTCCATCAAGGAACGGGTTGCCCGGCTCTTTGGTCACTTGCGGATAGTATGGCAAACCGGTAACACCGAAATTCAGGGAACGGGTATCGATGTAACGCCCCAGATTACTGGATTCGGACATCAGGATGGAACATTCGCTTTTACCAAAGCGGTCAAGCGCCTGGATGTCGGCAGCCGGGTTGACCAGCAATTCGGCTTTCACCCAACTGATCATCAGCGACAAGTGGCGCACAAAGGTCGTGTCGAAGGCAAACGACGGAACACCTTTGGTACCGTTATCGCTCGATGTAAAAAACTGGTTATTGACGGCGGCCAGGTTTTCAAGGTTGACCGATACCGACTGGTCGGTGGTGGCCGGGCAATTACGTGTTGCCTTGTTCGCCAGATCGATCAGTTGCTCTTGAAGTTCGTACCACGAACGTTTAGGCACTTCAGGTTTGACGCCGGCTTTCTTGAAGGCATCGATGTTGTAGTACATCACCGGCACATCAATCATGTAAGGAAATGCCAACAAACGACCTTTGGCGTCGCGCATGCTAAGGTTTTGCGGCGCAACGAACCACTTGGCATCTTTGATGGGGTGTTTGGCCAACAAGGTGTGCAGCGGCATGATGTAGCTGCGGCCCGCCAGCGACTCGGGGTCGCGGTTGTCGTCAATCTGTACCAGATTCGGTGTTTTTTCTTTGGCACCGACCTTCTGCAATAGTGCAGGCTCGATTTCTTTAGGGCTGTTGAACGCCTTGAGCTTGACCTTGACGTCGTCCTGATCACGGTTGAATTTTTTGACGAGACCTTCAAAAACCTCTTTGTTATGTTCGTTCAGGGAAAACCAGACTTCGATATCGGTGGCTGCCTGTGCAGCACCAGCCCCCATCATGGATACAGCAACTGCAACAACCGTGGTGCGCAACGCGGCGGGCACCTTCAAGAACCGATGTTTCGTCATAGCAAAAATCAACCTAAAAAGGGAAAATCAGGTTCGGGTTTTTTACCCGAAAT
>JAAYID010000039.1 GCA_012744285.1 Alcaligenaceae bacterium | reverse complement strand
TGTCGTGGCCTGGAAGCATTTGCAGCCCATGCTGCGTGCCACCCTTGAAACCAACAAAGCTGGCGATGCCCAGCGGTTGGCGGCCTTGATGTTCAACGCGGGTCAGATGAAATCTTACGCGGCGCTTATCAAGAACCCGCGTCAGTGGTTGGCGACCCAGGGCAAACCACAGTCCCGCGAAGAAATCGAGCTGGTGACACTCGCATTGTCGCGACTGGCGCGCGGTGATCGTGACGCTGAAACCCGTTACATCAAAGAGCAATGGGCTTCCGTGTTACCCAAACAAGATCTGCAATGGGTTTGGGGGCAGTTTGGTCTGGTCTCTGCGCTGAATGTTGAACCGCAGGCGGTAAAGTGGTATCGCGAATCTGGTCCGGGTCCGAAAACAGATTACAACCACGCCTGGGAAGTTCGTTCCGAGTTGCGTCAGGTGCCGGTTGACTGGAAGCGTGTCGGTGATGCCATCCGGAAGATGACGGCACGTCAGGCGGCTGAGCCGGTGTGGGTGTATTGGTATGCGCGTTCTGTCGCTGCCCAAGGTAATGAAGCAGCCGCCAAGGGCTTGTATAAATCCATTCTGAATGATTACGGGTTTTATGGCCAGTTGGCTCACGAAGAGTTGGGGCTGCCCATTACGGTGCCCCCGCGTCCGCCGGCGGTTACTCCCGACGAACTGGCTCAGGCGCGGGCCAATCCGGGCTTGCAACGCGCCATCAAGTTGTTTGATCTGGGGTGGCGCGCCGAGGCGGTACCCGAATGGAATTTTGCCTTGCGCGGGATGACTGACCGGCAGTTGCTGGCCGCTGCCGAACTGGCGCGAGAAGAACAGATTTACGACCGTGTAGTGAATACGTCGTTGCAAACTGCGCAGGTCGCTGATTTTTCCCAGCGTTTTGTAGCCCCCTTCGAGGGGCGCGTCAGCGCCAAAGCACGCGAAATCAATCTTGATCCTGCCTGGGTGTACGGGTTGATTCGTCAGGAGTCCCGGTTCATTACCGATGCCCGCTCCAAAGTGGGTGCGTCGGGGTTGATGCAGCTGATGCCGGCAACCGCACGGTGGGTGGCCAAGAAAATCGGTATGACCGATTTCACACCGTCGTCCGTCAATGATTTTGACACCAACACTATTCTCGGTACTCAGTATCTAAAAATGGTTCTTGAAGATCTGGGCGGATCGCAGGTGCTTGCCACGGCGGGTTACAACGCAGGGCCGGGTCGTTCTGTGCAGTGGCGCTCTAAACTGTTGGGGCCCGTCGAAGGTGCCATCTTTGCTGAAACCATTCCGTTCACGGAAACCCGTCTGTACGTCAAGTACGTGCTGTCGAATGCGGTGTATTATTCGGCCCTGTTTACAGGGCAGCCCCAATCGCTCAAAGAGCGGCTGGGTGTTATCAGTCCGCAGGCGCGCCGTCGCGTCGACTTGCCGTAATGGCGGGTTTGCCGGCGTTGCCGGTTTTTAATCCGGACCCGGTTACCGAAGGGTTGCAGGTTTACGTGGTGGGTGGTGCCGTGCGTGATGCGCTGCTGGGTTTGCCTGCCGGTGATTGTGACTGGGTGGTTGTCGGGGCGACGCCCGAGGCCATGACTGAGCGCGGTTTTGTACCCGTCGGGGGTGATTTCCCCGTTTTTCTGCACCCACGCACCCATCAGGAATACGCGCTGGCGCGCACTGAGCGCAAGTCGGGTCGTGGCTATCAAGGCTTCACGTTTTATACCGGCCCTGAAGTGTCATTGGCCGATGACCTGCGGCGTCGCGACCTGACGGTCAACGCCATCGCTCAAACCCGCGACGGCCAACTGGTTGATCCTCTGAACGGCGTGGCGGATGTACAGGCACGTATCTTGCGTCATGTGGGTGACGCGTTTGTTGAAGATCCTGTGCGCTTATTGCGTCTGGCCCGCTTTGCCGCCCGTTTTTCCGATTTTGACATTGCGCCCGAAACTCTCGCCCTGGCCCGCCATATGGTTGGAAACGGCGAGGTGGATGCCCTGGTGCCTGAACGTGTATGGCGCGAAATCAGCAAGGGGCTCACAAGCGAGAGCCCTCTGCGTTTGTTCGAGGTGCTGGCGGCTACCGGTGCATTGGCCCGTGTGATGCCCGGGTTCGTCATGGATGCACAACTGGGTGATCGTCTGGCCTGTGCCGTTGCCCACGGGCTGGCGTTGCCGGCACGTTTTGCGCTGGCCTGTCTGGCATCGCCTCAGCCCGAACTGCTGGCGCGGCACCTTAAAGCACCGACCGACGTTATTGATTTTGCCCGTTTGTTGCCGCTGGCACTGCAAGGGCTTGGCCAGCCTCTGGCTGCTTCAGCCGTGCTTTCTCTTGTCGAGCAGCTTGATGGTTTGCGAAAGCCTGAACGTTTCGTTGACCTGGTTCAGGCTGCGACTTGTGTATTGCCTGATGATTTTGCAAATACCCTGCTGCCATATTGGCTGCAGGGGTTGCAAACAGTACGGGCTGTTGATGCCGGTGCTGTGGCCCGCGCTTGCGCCGGGCGTGTGGCTGATATCAAGGCGGCGGTCAGGGCGGCCCGGCTTGAGGCCTTGCAACGGTTGCTAGCGGTCAAAGACGGTCGCGGCGATCACCCTGCATGAAACCAATCAGTGGCCCGTCAATGCCCTGGCCAATGGCCATAACCTTGAACAGTTCGCCCATTTCGGCTTCTGAAAGCAGTTTTTGTACGGGCCCCATGGTGCGGGCATGCTCGACAGGATCTGACGGGTCGACGGTGCTGACCAGATCGGCCAGCCCGCAGTTGATCAGGAACCGGGCCTGTGTGGTGTAACCCAGCACCTCCATACCCCCGGCCAGGGCAGCATCTGCCATGGCGGTAAAGTCAACGTGTGCGGTAATATCTTGCAGGCCCGGGTACAGCAGGGTGTCTGCGTGGGCATGGTGCCGGTAATGGCACATCAGCGTGCCTTCAGCACGTTGGGGGTGGTAGTACTCATGCCGGGGGAAGCCGTAGTCGATCAACAGCGCGGCCCCTTTGTGCAACCAATCGCCCAGGCCTGTCACCCAGGCCTCGGCTTGCAGGTTCAACTCGGAGCGATAGCCCGGCAAGGGGGGCATCCGCTCGCTGACCGTTTTTTGCAGGCGCGGCGAGGCCGGGCGTCTGGCCAGTTCAAAACCATTTGTGTTGACGACCCCGATTTCCATGACCTGGCCGTCCTGGTTCCATTCGAACAGGGTGACAGGCATGGCGTCGAGCACTTCGTTGGCAACAACACAGCCCTCAAAGGCATGAGGCAGCTGTTCAACCCATTCGATATTGGCGCCCAGACCGGCAAGGCGCGTTTGTTGACGTTCCCTGAGGTCGGCAGAGACATCAAGGATCTGGTAGACCGGTTCAATGCCCAGTGTTCGCAGGGCGGGAATCAGAGACGCGGCCAGTGCGCCCGAACCGGCACCAAACTCCAGAACACGATTCGACCCGGCCTCGCGTAATACCTGCGCAACTTGCCTGGCCAGCGCCTGACCGAACAAGGGCGT
>JAAYID010000004.1 GCA_012744285.1 Alcaligenaceae bacterium | reverse complement strand
TGGGGCCGATTGCCCCGGGCCTGAATGGGTCGATCCAGATTCTTGGGCATTATTTTCCAAAATACGATGTGGTTCTGATTTTTGTTGGTCCGGTGGTACTGGGTCTGCTTTGGTTGTTGCTGACGCGTACCCGTTGGGGGACGCTGGTTCGTGCCGCCACGCAAGACCGTGAAATGCTGGGTGCGCTGGGTGTCAATCAGGCCTGGCTGTTTACCGCTGTGTTTGCGCTGGGTGCTTTTCTGGCGGCGCTGGGCGGGGCGGTACAGATTCCGCGCTTGCCCGCCAACCTTACGCTTGACCTGAGCGTGATCGGTGATGCGTTCGTTATCGTTGTGGTCGGCGGTATGGGGTCGATTCCGGGGGCGTATGTGGCCGCTTTGATCATCGCTGAACTGAAAGCCATGTGTATCGCTCTGGGTACGGTGTCTTTGTTTGGCATGACGTTCGAGTTCCCCAAGCTGACACTGGTGGTCGAGTTCATTTTCATGGCGTTGGTGCTGGTGTTCCGTCCATGGGGGTTGTTTGGCACGGTTTCTGCAGCCAGCCGCAATTCGGCGCCCATTGAGGCACCGATCCGGCCTGCCTCCATGCCGTTCAAGGTGTTCATGCTGGTGGTGGTGGCGGTGGTGGCGGCGTTGCCGCTGTTGTCTGACCTTATGCCGTATGCGCCGGTGCTGGCGCTGGACATCATGGTCGCCGCCCTGTTTGCGCTTAGCCTGCACTTCATGATGGGGCCCGGCGGCATGCACTCGTTCGGTCATGCGGCTTACTACGGCCTGGGGGCTTATGCGGCCGCGTTGCTGCTCAAGACCGCTGCCTTTTCCATGGGCTGGTCGATGGCGCTCGCCCCGATCATTGCCGGTATCGGTGCGGTGGTGTTTGGCTGGTTCTGCGTGCGTTTGTCCGGCGTCTATCTGGCGATGCTGACGCTGGCGTTCGGGCAGATTGTCTGGTCCGTCATATACCAGTGGGACAGTTTCACGGGGGGGTCCAACGGCATGATCGGGATCTGGCCCGATGACTGGCTCTCGGGCGATGCCTATTATTACTTCGCATTCGCGGTCGTGCTGGTTTCGGCTATCGTCCTGCGCAAATTGCTGTTTTCACCGTTTGGCTATGCCTTGCGCGCGACACGTGACTCTACCTTGCGCGCCGACGCACTGGGTATTGACGTCAAGCGCGTTCAGTGGGTGGCGTTTGTGATTGCCGGTGTATTTGCCGGTCTGGCCGGCGTGCTGTATGTGTTTTCCAAGGGTAGTGCCTCGCCTGAAATCATCTGGGTGGGCAAGTCGGTTGACGGCCTTGTCATGGTCTTGCTGGGCGGAGTCCAAACCCTCATTGGCCCGGTTGTGGGGGCGGCAACGTTCAAGTTCCTGCAAGATTACTTCATGGGTCTGACCGAGTACTGGCTTGCGATGTTTGGTGGTGTGATTCTGCTGATTGTTCTGGCGTTTCCGCAGGGTATCGCGGGTTATTTCAAAGAACTGTTTGATTACTGGGGGGCTCGTCGGGCCGCCCGCCAGGAGCAGCCACAATGAGTTTGTTGCAAGTTCGTGATCTTCGAAAAGCATTTGGCGGCAATATTGCTGTCGACGGTGTCAGTTTTGATTTGCAGGCGGGTGAGCTGCTGGCCCTTATCGGCCCGAACGGGGCCGGCAAGACCACGACGTTCAATATGGTGAACGGTCAGTTGCGTGCCACCGCCGGGTCAATCACGCTTGACGGGGTTGAACTGACCCGTCTGCCCCCGCGTGAAATTGCTTACC
>JAAYID010000441.1 GCA_012744285.1 Alcaligenaceae bacterium | reverse complement strand
CTTGTGGGGTGATACCCTCCATCAGGGGCATGGCCATCACCGCGACCACATCGTAATGGCTCAAGTAATCATCAAAGTCCTGGCTGAACCAGGCGCGACTTTCGGGGTCAAGTACAGGGCGTGCGTAAATATTGCGCGCCGTCATGACCCGCTGGGTTTGGCCCGCCTGGGCACGGTCAAGCAACCGCAGTGTGAATTGTGTCAGCGTGCGGGTTTTCAGACGCGTCCAACGCTGAAAAAGCCGGGCGTCTGCGCGCAGTGCCCGAACAGAGGCTGGAAATCCGTGGGTTTTGTAAGTTGTCAGCGCAGCGTCACTGGCATCTTCAAAATCTCCCAGCAAGGCATCATCATGAAACAGCAGACCGTCCAGCAGGGTGTGTCGCGACAGGTCTTCATAGATTTCCTCAATAGCGCTGCGTGCATCGGCATCGAAAGGTGAGAGTCGTTGATACTGCCGGGTGTCAGTGTCAGTGTCAGTGGCGCCAGCGGTTCCTGTTCCGGGTTGCCAGCGCCGGACACGGGGAAGGTCTTTTCGCAGATCAAACGCCAGTACAGGCATCCAGGCAAAAACAACTACGCCGGCTTCATTGCGCAATCGATCCGAGACGGGTTTGAACAGGTCGGCCCGCATGGGCAGGTGCCGGTTCGGGAAATACAGCGCGCGTATCAACCCGTCACCCGTCGGGTCAGCAAAGGCCTGTAAAAAAACCGTATTGACGCCCAGATCAATGATGCGCCGTACCAACACGTCAGTGTTCCGACGGGTCTGGAGCGGGTCGGGGTCGTAGACATAGTCCAGGTCCACGTGGGCGACACGCAAAGTAGTCGGCAAACCGCTTGCTGATGAAAGGGCCGGGCAGAGGCCGATTGATCCGATCAATACACTCCGAATCAGGCAACAGAGCGTTTTGTTGATAAGAAAACGGCACCACGTCAGTGACGTTTTTGAAAGCAGTGCGCAGGTGCCAGATATACAGATGGGGCGATGAGGCATGATGGCGATTCAAATGATCTGGTCCGGGATCAGCATGCCTTCATGGAAAAAAAACGCTATTGGCTGTATGACTTAAGTTCCTGGCCGCTGTGTTGCGACCCGCGGCGCAACCGGGTTGCGCCGCAACAGCGTCTTGTCTTACTTGACGATGGCTTCCAGCGCGATGTCGATGGTGACTTCATCGCTGACGGCGGGGGCGAATTTTCCGGCGTTGAATTCGCTGCGCTTGATGACGGTTTCAGCGTTGGCGCCAACCGCTTCTTTTTTGAGCATGGGATGCTCGCCATTGAAGAAGGACGTGACCTTGAGCGTGACCGGTTTGGTGATGCCCTTGATGGTCAGATTGCCTTCAATGCTGACGGGTTTGTCACCCTCGAAGACGACTTTTGTCGATTTGAAAGTGGCGGTTGGAAACTGGGCGGTGTCAAGGAAATCAGCGCCTTTGATGTGACCGTTGAAGACCTCAACGCCGGTATCAACCGAGTTCATGTCGATAGTGACATCCACTTCGGCTTGCTTGGCGGCTTTGTCCAGAACGACGGTACCTGTGGTTTGGTTGAAACGCAGAATCTGCTTGGACATCCCCATGTGGTTGTACGAGAACCGCGGGAAGGTGTGTGTCGGATCGATGGTGTAGGTTTGGGGGGCGGCAATGGCCTGGCCTGCAAAGAAGGCGGCAAATGCAGCGGCGATCAGTGTTTTTTTCATGGAAACTCCTGGTTGGTAAGAAGTGGGTCAGGGTGTTGCAGCAAGGCTGAAGTGGCGTTTGAATGGTTCAGGGTTTTGCAACAAGGCTGAAGGTGATAGTGATGTTATCGGCAACAATGCTGAAGTCTTTCCATTGGCCTTCGCCAATATTGAAGTCAGAACGCTGCAGGGTGAACTGCCCTTTGAACACGCCATTATCTGCGGTTTCCGTGACAGTAAACGGCACGGTGATGGGGCGGGTGTTGCCCTTGATGACCAGGTCGCCAGCGGCTTCGAAGCGGTTGTCGCCCAGCGCTGTCACTTTCCTGGCGGTGAATGAGGCCAGAGGGAATTTCGCTGTATTCAGCCATTCGTCTTTGGCCAGTTCAGTGTTGGCTTCCGCATAACCTGCATCGACGCCCTTGAGGGCAATTTCCAGCGCAATCCTGGCCGTGTCGGGTGTGGCCGGATCAAATTGCAATTCTGTGGCCTTGACTTCACTGAACCCGCCGGTCATGTCGACACTCATTTGGCTATAGCCAAATGAAACCTTGCTGGCCGCGCTGTCCAGCGTTGTGTAGGTTGCTGCACCGGCGTTGCCGTACAACGCCAGACCCAGTACTGCGGCCAGAAGGGCGGGGCGGACCCGTGTGTGTGTGAAGATGTTTTTCATAATAAGTTCTGCGTATAAAAGATAATCAGCAGACCGGGTTGCAGTTCGTGATTAAAAAATTGCGGGTCGTGATCAAGGCGGGTTGCCTGTGATCACGTGTTACGTACAGAAAGCTTGCGTATTGCGTCTGCACAGATTAAGGGTTGCGTCCGGGCAGCATGCGGTTCAGGGTTTTATCCTTTTTCACCAACTGATGATGCAATGCGGCACCAATGTGGCCAATAACGGCAATCAGCAGGGTGTAGTTCAGTACGACATGGATTGTCTTGAGAAGTTCGCCCAGCTCTTTGTTTTTGGCGACCAGGTCGGGTAGCGGTACCACCCCGAACCACACCACCGGGAAGCCTTGGGCCGAACTCATGAGCCAACCGCTGACGGGAATCAGCAGCATCAGCGCATACAACACCCAGTGCCCCGTGTGGGCGGCCAGTTGCGCCATGCGGCTCATGCCGGGTGGAAACTCGGGGGGGCGGTGAGTCAGGCGCCATGCCAGTCGTATCACGACCACGGCAAGCAGTGTGACGCCAGCCCATTTATGCCATGAATACAGCTTGAGCTTGTTGGGCGACAGCGGTAAATCGGCCATGTAAAACCCCAGGGCAAACGTGCCAGCCAGGGCCAGGGCAATCAGCCAGTGCAAGAAAATGGCGGTATGGGTATAGCGACTGATCATGACGATTCCTGAGGTTTTTAACGGCAATGTCGCCATTCTATTAGAAATAAAAATGGGGAAAAATACATATAATAGATAAAATAGTTCCATTTATGGAACAATTGGGTTGCCCATGTCAGCGATTGCCCTTTATGCCAATGACCTGATCCTTTTCGCCCATGTCGTCGACGCGGGCAGTTTCACGCGGGCGGCAGAATTGGCGGGTCTTCCCAAGTCAACGTTGTCCCGCCGGATTTCAGATCTTGAAAATATCCTTGGTGAGCGTCTCATGCAGCGCAGCACGCGTCGTCTCGCACTCACCGAATTTGGTGAAAGCATGCTCGAATATGCCCGCCGCCTGGTGGATGACACCGAAGCCGCCAAGGCGCTGGCCTTGCATCGCCAGTTACGGCCGCAGGGCCTGCTGCGGGTGTCTTTGCCACCCGAGTTCAATGAACTGAACCTGGTCAAGGTTATTTCCCGCTTTTCAGGCGAATACCCCGATGTCCGGCTCGAGCTTGACCTGTCATCCCGGCGTGTTGACCTGATTACCGAGCGTTTTGACCTGGCCGTACGTGTGGCAACCCAGCTGCCTGACGACAGTGCCTTGGTGGCTCGCCACATCATTACATTGCGCAATGGGCTGTATGCCAGTCCGGGGTACCTTGCGCAGCGGGGCACGCCGATGGCTCCTGCCGACTTGCAGGGCCATACTGGGCTGGTACTGGTGACCAGCGGGGGTGAGCAGCAGGCCTGGCGGCTGTCGTCGGGCAGTGCCCGTTGGGAAGGCTTGCCGCTGCACTTGCTGTGTGCCAATTCGATCGGGCTGCAGCAGGCGCTGGCGGCCAACGGGTTGGGTATCGTGGGGATCTCGGCGACATTCGCCAGGGGGCTGGTCGGGCAAGGGCAACTGCTACGCATCTTGCCGGAATGGGAGCTGCCGCCCACCGTGGTCTGGTGCGTGACACCGGGTCGGCGACTGTTGCCGCAGCGCACTCTGGCCTTTATTGAAACGCTGAAATCCGTGCTCGTGGAAAACCCTGATGGGGTATAGTCAGAGTCCGGCACGTTAATGTCATCGTTACCATTTGTTTGGTCCCTGCAAGCAGTTCATGAGCGACGCACAGCAAAAAATCTTCGAAATGGCGGTCATGCAGTCGTGGAACGCCATCGTTATCACCGATGCCGATGTGCGCGGTGGTTGCAAGGTGCTGGTTGCCAACCCTGCGTTTTGTTCAATGACGGGCTATACCCTTGACGAAATCAGGGGCCATGACCTGAAAATGTTGCAAGGGCCGGATACTGACCCCGAGGTCATTGCGCATTTGCGTGAGTGCCTGAAAACGGGTCGGCATTTTGATGGTTCCACCGTTAACTATCGCAAAGACGGTTCCCCGTATATCGTGCGCTGGAACATTTCCCCGGTTCGTGACGAGGCGGGTGTCATTACGAATTATGTTTCGGTACAGCAAGACCTTACCGCGTTTCGCGAAGCCGAACGCAAGGTGCAGTTGCTGGCACGGGCGCTTGATGTCACCAGTGTGCCGGTGGTCCTGACGGACACCTGCTTCAGAATTATTTTTGCCAATACGGCATTTGCCAGCGTCACGGGTTATCCGGTTGACGAACTGGTTGGCAAGACCCCGGCCATGCTGCGTTCAGGCCAGCATGGCAAGGCGTTTTACGACGCGCTGCGTGAAGCGTTGGCCAGCGGCCAGGATTTCAGTGCCACCTTTGTCAATAAGCGTCGCGACGGCTCGCTGTACCATGTCGAGCAGAATATTTCCCCCCTTTACGACGATAACGGCAAGGTTTCTCATTACGTCAGCGTCAGCAAGGACGTGTCCGAACGAGTCAAACGTGAAGCCCGGTTGCTGCATGAAGCGTCTGAAGACAAGCTCACGGCCTTGTATAACCGCCGGTATGGCGAAAAGTTGCTGGCCGAGGCCCATCAGCGTGCCCGGGCGCTGGGTACCGACCTTACCCTCATCGTTTGCGACATTGATTTCTTCAAACAGGTCAACGATCATTTTGGCCATCTCGCCGGCGATCAGGTCATCACGGATGTCGCCACAATTTTGCGGGGTACGGTGCGTACGTCTGATGCCGTGATTCGCTGGGGGGGCGAAGAATTTGTCGTCGTGCTTAACGACTGTGACCTGGGTGCAGGCAAAGACCTGGCCGAGCGTTTGCGCGCGGGCGTTGAAGCCCATCGTTCAGACGGGGTTGGCACCGTCACGCTTTCGTGCGGCGTTGCCAGTCTGAAAGCCCAGGAGCCTGCCGATGCGCTCTTTGCGCGCGCAGATGCGGCCCTTTATCAATCGAAAAGCAATGGTCGCAACCGGGTAACGGCAGCCGGTTCGTTTTAGGTTGTCGCCGGATTACCGTGCATCGCCTAAAAATCCTTGGCTGCCCCGGTATCAGGGGCAGCAGGGCAGGTAAAATCAATACTGGCGATTTAACGGGGAAACGGAATGGCTGAATTGCAGCCTTTGGTGCTGGTTGTCGACGATGCCTTGCCTATTCGCGTGCTGTTGCGCGCGGGGCTGGCCAAAGCCGGGTACAAGGTTCTGGAGGCCGCAGATGGCCGTCAGGGGCTTGAGCAGTTCATTGCGCAACGTCCCGATCTTGTCCTGATGGACGTCAACATGCCTGAAATGGATGGTTTCGACAGCTGTCGGGCCATTCGTGGCCTAGACATCGGGCAGGCCACCCCCGTCATTATGCTGACGGGTTCCGACGACTACGAATCCATTAATCAGGCGTTCGATGCGGGCGCCAGCGATTTTGTCGCCAAACCGATCAATCTGCCTTTACTGGTGCAGCGCATCCGTTACGCCCTGCGCGATGCCGAGCGCGAGCAAACCCTGCGCCGGGTGCAGCAGCAGCACGACAACGCCCGCATGCTGGCCGGTCTGGTGTACTGGGTATACACGCCTGCTACCGGCGAACTGGCCTGGGCTGACCACACATCGCAACTGCTGCCGTGGCTGTCACCCTTGCCCGATCGTGCCGAAGCTTTTGCGCGTTATCTGGTGCCTGCCGACCGCAAGCGTTATCTGGATGTCATCGGCAGTGCAGTGCATAACGATGCCGCGCTCGATCTTGAAGTCCGCTGCGCGGATGTGACGGGAACCGAACACGTTATCCGGCTGGTCGGTCAAAAAGATAACGATGGCCGTCAAATCAATGGTGCCTTGCAAGACCTGACCCGCCAGCGGTCGCTCGAGCTGCAGGCCGATTACCTCAACTATCACGATGTTGTCACTGGTTTGCCGAATCGCAAGCTCTTTCTGGCGACACTCAAGCAATGGGTCGAGTCGCCTGACGCCTACCTCATGCAGGCCATCGTGGTGTTTGAAATCCAGCGGTTTCAGGCCATTGGCAATGCGTATGGTGAAGCGGTCTCGGAAACCCTGCTGCGTCTGGTCGGTAACGAATTGCGGCAACTGGCGGGTGATGGTGCGTTTTGTGCGCGTCTTGAAGGGGCCCAGTTTGCCGTCCTGCTGCCCGTTGATTCCGATCTTTCTGCGGCAAGTTCGTTATCGGTGCTCGAGGCCCGTTTCCAGGGGCTGGACCGTGCCTGGGCCATCGAGGGTCGTGAAATTTTCCTGCGGTTCAACGCGGGCGTAGGGCTGGTACCTCACAAGGTTGGCTTGCAGCCGCTCACGCTGTTGCGCATGGCGATCAGCGCGCTGGGCAATGCCCAGACCGGAACTGCACCACTGACACTTGCGTTGTATCGCGATGAACTCGACAACACCGTGCGCAAGCGCCTGTTGCTTGAAAATGATTTGCGCCGTGCCATCGAGCAAGAAGAGTTTCAGCTGGCCTATCAGCCGCAGCTTGATCTGGCCAGTGGTCTGGTTGTGGGTGTCGAGGCGCTGGTGCGCTGGTCGACACCCGAACGCGGTTTTGTGTCGCCGGCCGAATTTGTACCCGTGCTCGAAGAAATGGGGCTCATCAACGTGCTGGGTGAATGGGTGCTGGGCGAAGGTTGCCGCCAGCAGGTTGCCTGGGCGCGTCAAGGTGTGGCGTTGCGCGTGGGTATTAATTTGTCGCCCGCCCAGTTTCAGCAGGCCAACCTGCCGTTGCTGGTCGAAACGCTTGCACGCAAAACCCGGGCTGATCCGGCCTTCATCGAGCTGGAAATTACCGAAAGCATGGCTATGGGTGACCCGCAGGCCACGATTGCCCAGCTTAACCAGTTGCGCGATGCGGGCTTCAAGATTGCCATTGACGATTTCGGCATCGGCTTCTCATCGCTTGAATATCTGCTGCGTTTTCCACTGAATACCTTGAAAATCGACCGTGCTTTCGTCACTGATCTGGCACGGGGGCGCCGCGATCGCGCCATTGTGCGGGCGCTGACGTCGTTGTGCCTCGGGCTGGGCCTCACCACCATTGCCGAAGGTGTCGAGACCGAACGCCAGCGCGATTACCTTGACGCCTTGGGCGTCAACGAAATCCAGGGGTATTTTCTGGGCAGGCCCATGCCGGCAGCCGATTTGCTGTCGTTCGTGCAAAATTACAATGCACAAAGCCAGGCACTCAAGCCGGCGTCCTGACGCAATGCAAAGGCCTACTCATGCGTAACGGCAGCGATCTCGAAAAGCTCTACGAAGCCACCGCCACCGGCGGGGTCAGGAATCGTTTCCTGGCCGTCATGAACCACGAAATTCGCACGCCCATGAACGGCATCATGGGCATGCTTGATTTGCTGCTTGAAACCGAACTCACTGTCCAGCAGCGTGAATACCTTGACCTGGCCCGGCTGTCGGCCCACAGCCTGCTACAAATCCTTAACGATGTGCTCGACCTGTCAAAAGTCGAGTCCGGACGTCTTGACCTGCAGCCCGAGCCGACCGATCTGGTCGAGCTCGTTGGTCTGGTGGTCAAGGCACTGGCGCCACGGGCCTGGTCCCGCGATCTGGTCATCAGCTACAACTTTGACGATGATCTGCCCCGGTTTGTGCGACTCGATCCCGCCCGTTTCCAGCAGGTGCTGAATCATCTGCTGGGCAATGCCATCAAATTCACGGAAGCCGGTTCTGTTCACCTTAACGTCTCGGCCCACGATGTCACTGACGCGCGGGCGGTGTACACCTTTCAGGTCATTGATACCGGTATTGGCATCGAACCCGCACGTTTGCCCACAATCTTTGATCCTTTCGTGCAGATCGACAACTCGGCCACGCGTCAATTCGAAGGTACCGGGCTGGGGCTGGCCATTTCCCGGGAGCTGGTCGGGCTGATGGGGGGTAGCATCCGCGTCAGCAGCCAGACGGGTCAGGGCTCGGTATTCACCATCGAGCTGCCCTTCGAGCGCTGTGAGCCCGTGTTGTCGCCGGGCGATGACCCGGTCAACCTGTCGGGCAAGCGCATTCTGGTGGTTGATGACGAGCCGCTTGACCGGCGGGTGATGGTTGCCATGCTCGAAATTCTGAATGGCAAGCCGGATGTCGCCACTTCAGGCCCCGAGGCCGTTTTCAAGGCGCGGCTTGCAGCGCAGCGGGGCGAACCCTACGATCTGGTCATGGTCGATACGCACATGCCGGGTACGAACGGCTACGATACAGCGGCACAATTGTTGCAGGCCCATGCCGGGCAACTGTGCATCCTGATGGTAACGGCGTCGGCCGAGTCCGGTGATGCCCGCCGTTGCAAGGCGCTGGGTTTGCCCGGTTATCTCACCAAGCCGGTAACGTTGCAAGAACTGCGACGCGTACTGGGCCTGCATCTTCCGGGGGTGCGGGTGTCGGCGCAAGGCGCGGCAGGTGCCGGTTTGCCGCTGCACGGTTTACGTGTGTTGCTGGCTGAAGACAACCCTGTCAATCAAAGTCTGGCGGTACGCCTGCTCGACAAGCTGGGTATGCAGACAACGGTAGCGCCGAATGGTCAACGGGCCGTTCAGCAATGGGTTCAGCAGTCATTCGATCTGGTGCTTATGGATATCATGATGCCCGAGATGGATGGTGTTGAAGCCACGCGTACGATTCGCCAATGGGAGGCCAGCGAAGGGCGGGCGCCGGTGCCGGTTATTGCCATGACGGCAAACTCGGGGCCTGCCGATCAGGCCGTGTATTTTGATGCGGGCATGAATGGTTGTGTGGCCAAGCCCGCCAATCTTGAACGCCTCGAGGCTGAAATACGTCGTGTGCTCGATGCGTTTGCGGCCGATCAGGTCGCCTGGCAGTCCCGTATTTCCCTGGACAGCCTGCTTGATACCGTGGCTACCGAAACGGCCGCAGGTGCCACCCAGGCGTCCGAAGCGGTTTCCGATCCACAACCTTCAGTAAAACTTACGATGACAAACGACACAACGCTTTACGACTGGGACCGTGCGGTCGAAATTCTGGGTGGCGAGGAAGACCTGCTCCGGTCGGTGCTTGCCATGTTTCTCGAAGAATTGCCCGGTTATCTTGGTGCGCTTGACACCGATCTTGCCGCAGGCGACTTTGCGGGCGTTGCTCGAACGGCGCACACGCTCAAGGGGCTTTTGGCCACCTTTTGTGCCGATGCGGCCATGCAAGCTGCCGCAGCGGTTGAGCAGCAGGCCAAGTCAGGTCGGCCCGACGAACCGTCCATTGACGCCTTGCGCTCTGCTGTTGCAACACTTGCGCCGGCACTTGAACAACGTTTGTCGGCATAGGGGTCGTCATGTCTGCTGTCACTCAGGCCTCTTCGTGCATCGCCCTGCAACCCGTTTGCGATCGTCAGTTCAATCACGTTGCCGATGAGCTTTTGTATCGTCCCAATGAGGTGGCTGCCGAAGGCGCCGAGCCGGGTGCCGATGGCTTGCGTGCATCGGCGCGGGCTTACGTTACCGCCTTTTATGAAATCGGTCTGGCTGCGCTGGTGGGCACGCGCAGTTTGCTGGTTCCGGTACCTGTGCAGTGGGTGCTTGAGCCCGAAATCATGCTGTTGCCTGCAGATAAAACCATGGTGGTCTTGCCGGACAGTCTCGAGCCGGATGCTGCCGTATTTGCCGCGCTGGGGAGCCTGCGCGAACAAGGCTATACACTGTTGGCTGATGATGTCCTGATCGACCGCAGCCCCGAAGCCTTGCTCGAGCAGGTACAGGTTGTACGCATTGATGTGCGTGACACGGCGGGTCTGGTTGACAAGGTCAGGCGTTACGCTCGGGAACATGTCAGTCTGCTGGCCTGTCACCTGCAGACGCTTGAACAGTACGAGCAGTGTCGCGATTTGCCGTTCAGTTATTTCCAGGGTGATTTTTATGCGATTGCTCACCCGGTGGCGGGGCGGGCCATCAAGCGTGCAGGGAACCGGGCCGCCAGTTTGCAATTGCTGCGCGAATTGTATCTGCCCAACCCCGACCTGAAGCGTATCGAAGCCTTGCTCGTGCAAGATCCGCATTTGTGCGCGTTACTGTTCAAGCGTGCCAACGCAGCGTCCGGTGAACGTTTGCATCGTGTTACCAAGCTGCAGCAAGTCATCATGATGCTGGGTTTCGACAAGATTCGTGCCCTGACGGTCACGCTGCTGTTGGCGCATAACGAGCCGGTGAAGCGGTTTCTGGTGCTCAAGGCATTGGTCCGCGCGGCCATGGCGCGGCGTCTGGCCCGTCATGCCCGGGGTGTTGATCCCGATACCGCGTTCACCGCCGGTTTTTTTTCCATGATGGAACAAATCGAAGGTACGCCGCTCGAGGCGTTGCTTAAAGAGGCTCGTCTGGACCCGGTGCTTGAAGACGCCTTGTTAAGGCGCCAGGGTGAACTGGGTAAAGTGCTGACACTGGTGCTGGCCTTCGAAGAGGCACGTCTGGATCGCGAGGGTATCAGCCGTCTGGACCAGCTGAATGGTGATTACCTGGCCAGCGTGGCCTGGGCCCAGGAAATCATGGCAATCGCTGAATAAAGCGCTGCAGCAAAGGCCGCCTAGAAGGTGGCCTTTGCTGCCGGTTGCCCTTGTCACATCGTTCCGGCCCGGGGTCAGGACGCTTTGCGACGCAAGGGTTTCAGGGTGTTGTACAGCGTCGCCGGGTGGATCGGCTTGGTCACGTGGCCGTTCATTCCCAGTGCGGCGCAGCGTTCGATTTCTTCGGCCATGGCATGGGCGGTCATGGCGATAATCGGCAGGGCACCGAACTCGGGCAGTGCGCGTAATCGCTGCGTGGCCGTGTAGCCATCCATGACCGGCATCTGAAGGTCCATCAGTACGCAGTTATAGTGTGCCGGTCCGGTCTCATTCAGCCGATCCAGCGCCTGCTGTCCGTCATTGGCGATGTCTACCTGTACACCTTTCGCCTCAAGCAGTTTGCGTGCCAGCATCTGATTGACTTTATTGTCCTCCACCAGCAAGACCTGCATGCCATCGAGAGTGTCGTTATCGGCAGTGGAGGTGTCGGGTCTGCCGACTTCGCACACCGGGACCAGCGTGACGTGAAAGCTGAAGCGTGAGCCTTTTCCGGGTTCGCTGTGAACCGCAATATCGCTGCCCATCAGCGTTACCAGCCGGCGTGAAATGGCCAGCCCCAGGCCGGTGCCACCGAACTTGCGCGTGGTCGATTCATCGGCCTGGCTGAATTCCTGGAAAAGCTTGCCAATTTGTTCTGGGGTCATGCCAATGCCCGAGTCTTCAACTGAAAATTCCAGACCCACAGGAATGTCGTCCTCGGCGCTTGTGATGGCCAGCTTCAGTCGAACCGAGCCCGACATTGTGAATTTAACGGCATTGGACAGCAGGTTCGTCAGCACCTGGCTCAGGCGTAGCGGGTCGCCCAGAAACGTGCCCGAACTGGCCGCACCCTTGAACTCAGGCAGGTCCAGCACCAGTGAAAGGGCTTTCTCATCAGCCTGGTGCCTGACCATGGCCAGCGCATTTGACAGCACATCCCTGACCTGAAACGGTACGGTTTCCAGGTCCATTTTGCCGGCTTCTATTTTTGAAAAATCGAGAATGTCATTGATGATCTGCAGCAAGGATGTGCCGGCGTCGTGAATGCGCTGGACATATTCGCGCTGCTCGGCGCTCAGGTTTGTTTTCAGGGCCAGGTACGACATGCCGATGATGGCATTCATGGGGGTACGGATTTCGTGGCTCATGTTGGCCAGGAAAATGCTCTTGGCGTTGCTGGCTTCAACCAGTGCCGTATGCGTGCGGCTCAAATCGTTGATGGCCTGATTGATCCCGGTTTGCAGTTCGTGCAGGCTGCCGGCGTAGTGGCCATGCATCTGCGCGGAAAAGTCACCTTTGGCCACATGCTCGACGGCGGTGTTGGCTTCGTCAAGGGCGGTGCGCAGGCTCTTGAGCAAGGCATTGAAGCTGCTTTTCACTTCACCGATTTCGTCGCTGCGGGTCACGCGCACGGGCTCGTCGAATCGCTGGCGCTGTATGGCGCGGTGTATCGTTTGCATCATGGCGCGCAGTGGCTGCACCACCCGGCGTCGTACGTCCCAGAGCAAGACCGACGCCACCATGATCATCAGCAACGCCAGGCTCAGCACCACCAATGACAGATACTTGCGAAACTCATGAATGCGAGCCTGAATAGGTGCGGCGTCACTGAGCAGAACATGGCGTCCGATCAGGTTATCCGACTCATCCAGTACCTTTCGCACAACCACGAGGCGGTCGCCGATGATCTCGGGCGCCGTCAACGCAAGGATCTGGTCCCAGTGGCGACTGACCCATTGCACATCGGCGGCTTCGAACCATTCCGGGTGTGCCAGTCGCTGGCCGGGTGCGATCACGAGATTGTCACGATACACCGCAGGAAGGGGGGCCTGGTCGCGTTTGACGATGTTGTTTTCATCAATGACCATGACCCAGTCGATGTCACGTCGCTTGAGCTCGCGAACGACCGAACTGATGCCTTGGGTGACCGACACCAGACCAATGACATCGTTGCCGTTCATGACCGGCGCAAAACCGATGATACCGGGGCCGGCATTGCCGACGCCAAAGCGGGCCTGGGCAAACTTCTGTCCCAGGACCTGAGGGCCAAGCGGGTGAGGGCCTTTGTCACCAAAAAATGCCGGGTCCCACGAACGCGCCAGAATGATTCTGTTCGTGTCGAGAACCTGTGCCCGCACACCCCGGTAGGTGCTGATCTGTGAATAGTCGGTCTGTATGTCGCTGATCACTTCGACCAGCTGCTCACGATTGCCATTCAGCAGGCCGTCCTTGATCCGGTCGTCGCGCGCAAGCGCGGCAGCCATGGTGATGACGGAGTCCTCTTTGGAGCCCAGGCGCAGTTCCAGCCCCTTGATGGCCAGCTCTGCGGCCGTCATCTTCTGATCGCGTTCTTCCGGCAGCATGACGGCTTGATACAGCCCAAGGGCGATCAGACCGACAGAGATGGCGGTCAGGATCAGGGCCCTGATCAGCATGGCGGTATAAAGGCTTTTGATAGCTCGTGACATGGTCGGCAGGTCAGGTTGATGTGAGGTCAGTTTTTGGGGCCCTGCGATGCAGGGATGGTGTTTTATGAAGGCAACCCTGCGTACAGCGGCAAAGCCATGTGCAGTTTGAAACCTTCACCAGGTGCTGATTCCGCCCAGGCCCACCCCTTGTGGTGCTGCAGAACGCCGCGAACCAGTGGCAGGCCCAGGCCTGACCCCTCAAGGTTTCCGCCCGCTTCCAGCCGTACAAACCGTTTGAAAACGCGATGGATATCGTCGTCTGCGATGCCCGGCCCCTGGTCGGCTACCACCAGCCGTGCCTGGCCATGTTCGTTATCGGCCCACAGGCGAAGCGCGATGCCTTTTTCGGGGGCACCGTATTTGAACGCGTTCTCAACGGCATTTCGAAGTGCGGTAACCAGCTCAAAGACATTGCCCATAACGGGAACCGGCGTCGGGGGGATATCCAGCGTCAACGAGGGCGCTGCGTCGGGTATCTGGCGTAACAGAGGCTCAATGATGGTGCGCAGGTCAAAGGCAGTGAATTGGCCCCCGCCTTTGCCTGTTTCAAGACGGGTCAGGGTCAGCAGGTCGTTGACCAGTTCTGACATGCTCTTGGCGCGACGGTAGATTTGTTCGGCAATTTTGGGCCGTTCGTTTTCGGAAATCAGGCCGGCAGCCAACAGCTCACTGAACCCAAGGATAGAAGCCAGCGGCGTGCGCATTTCGTGTGCTGCGGTAGCGGCAAAGTCGTTGGTCATCCGTTCCAGCCGATGCTGGGCTGTAATGTTGCGCAGCAAAACCAGCATGCCCGAGGGCTCGTCGTCCATGGGTTCAATGCGCACTTCGTAAACAAGAGGGGCCGGGGTATCGATCTGGATGTCAAAGCATCTGGCGTCGTCTTCGGGGCCCAGGCGCAATGCGTCTTCAAGGGTACCGCGCAGGGCAGCCATGCGTTCGTCGCGGTCGGGGCTGACATCGGCCGCAAAAACGCCCCGGGTAAAGGTATCCAGATCTGCGCCTTCAATGGTCGTGGCATCCATTCGGGTCAGGCGCAGCATCGGTGGATTAAAGCCAGTGACACGATGACTGTCGCGGGCAAATGCAATTGCGGGGTCGGGGATGGCCCGAAAGAGGTCGGCAACGCGACGTTCACGCGCCAGAACCTTGCGCAGAGCCTGTGACAATTGATAGTCGGATTCTTCCGCGTGGCGTACCAGGCGGGCTTGACGAAATTCGCCAATGAAGGCGAACAGGGTCAGGATCAATGTGGCCCCGATCAGTACGGTTTTGCGCAGATGATAAGGCGCAAGCTGCTCATCCCGTGACAGGCCAACCACGACGGCCAGAGGATAACGCGGTACCTTGGTGCCGCTGAGCAGCAAGGCTTCGGTTTGAAAGGCCTGGGCAGCCGGGGGCGAAGCGTCTGCGGTGGCTGACGGTGGCGCAGTGACGGTTTTTTCGCCGGCAGCCCCGAGATTGGCCCAATTCAGCAGCGCAGGGCTGATGGTGCCGGGCTCAATTCCCGGAATGCGGTTCGTGCTGCGGACCAGTCGCACCACACCGTCAAGCGTGCCCACCAGGGCAATCAGCCCGTTGGACCCGATATTGAGCTTGCGATAGCGCTCGGTCAGCTGGGCTGGATCAATGGAAATGACCAGCACCCCCAGCAATGCGCCGCTCGTGTCGCGAATGGCCCGGCTTAGTTGTACTGACGGCCGGCCACTGGCCCGCCCGATCAGTGGCTTGCTGATGAACAGCCCCTGGGCTTCGTTGTTCAGATGGGTCTTGATGTGTTCACGGTCAGACAGATCAATCGCCTGGAAGTCCGGTGTGGTGGAAGAGCGCAGGCGTCCGGAGGTGTCTACCAGTGACAGCTGCAGGATGAGCTGCTGTTCCGTATTTTGTGACGGCAGGAAGGAGTGAAGCGTGGCGTTGATGCCGTAGGTGCGTACGGTTTCCTCAATGATGTGACCGAGCCGTTCGGCGTCATCCAGCACCTGTTCGGCGTGCGTTGCAAGCGACTTGCTGAGTGTTGCCGATTGGCGTGCGCCCGATTGCAGTTCCTGGTGGTAGTCCCAGGCCAGGAACCCGGCAACAGCCAGCCAAACTCCTGCAAGCAACACGACGATATGCAAGCGGATACGGATTGGGGCCTTCAGACGCATACCAGGCAGTAATGTCATTGTGTTTAGCCATCACCCGGATGGATTCCAGCTGAAAAACGAAAATTTAATACTTTATTGTAACTTTTGATGTGCTTGCTGGGGGATGTTGATGGGTTGCCGCAACATCATTTTCAACCGTTGTCCCGTTTCAAAGGTTATTATTTGAAACGCCGTCATTCCCTGGTTTGTGCCGTTCAGTAGATTTAAAAACAACACGCAAATTTTCAATTAAAATGAAAAATATGATAAACCATTTCTCCTGCCTGGGTGCGCTTGCCATCGCCCGAACTCAATGAACAAGGCCATCAATCAACTGGTACACGAAAGTTCTGTCGGGGTGGTGCGGGCATTGCTGGACGCCGTTGCCGATGCTGTGGTCATCATTGACAGCCAGGCGTGCATTCTGGCGGTCAATCGGGCCGCCGAGCAGGTGTTCGGGTATGCTGCCAGCGAAATGGTGGGCAACAACGTCAAGATGCTCATGCCTGAAACCGACGCCCGCCTGCACGACGGCTACATCAAGGCCTACCAGCAATCCGGTCTGCCCAAAGTGCTGGGTCGTGGGCGTGATGTCTTCGGTTTGCGCAAGAACGGCGAGGTTTTTCCCATGCATCTCAGCCTGGGCGAAGGGGACCTCGATGGTGATCATGTCTATGTCGGGGTGTGTCACGACATTTCTGCCCGGGTTGCCTTGCAGCAGCGTGCCGCCCATCTGGCCGCTTACGATCGTCTGACGGGTTGCCTGAATCGCGATGCGTTTTTTCATCAGCTCAGCCAGTTTACGGGCTCTGGAAAGTATCCGATGCTGGGTCTTTTGTATGTCGATCTCACCGGATTCAAGCAAGTCAATGATCAGTTTGGCCATCGTGTCGGTGATCAGGTGCTGGCCGCGTTTGCTGCACGTCTGAAGGGCCTTTTCAATGAGGACGGGGTTTTGCTGGGGCGTGTTGGCGGGGACGAGTTCGTGGTGCTGTTGCCTCAGGTGGCCTCGCGGTTCGACCTGAACGAGCATGCTTCACGGCTGGCTGCCGCGATCAACGAGCCCCTGGTGTATGACGCCTTTCACGTTATGGTCGACTGCAAGATGGGTTGTGCACTTTATCCCGAAGACGCAGAAACTGCCGAGACGTTGTTGCATCATGCCGATTTGGCAATGTACCGTGCCAAGGCGCAAACGACCACCCGGTGGGTACACTATGACCCGGAATTCGCTCGAGAGGCTGCCCGCCGCTCGCTCTTGATGCAGCGGCTCAGAACCGCCCGTGTCGGCTCCGAGCTCGATTTTGTCTATCAACTTAAAACGGATCTGGTCACGCAAAAGCCGGTTGGCATGGAAGCGTTGATGCGCTGGGTTGACCCATTGCTGGGTGCGGTGTCGCCTGTCGAGTTTATCCCGGTGGCGGAAAGTTCCGGTCTTATCGGAAACTGGACGTTCTCCATGCTGGTTCGCGCCTGCCAGGCCGTACAGTCGTTGCGTGAAAAGGGCACACTTGATGTGCCGGTCTCCATCAATATCAGTGCCCACCAGTTCTTTGCGCCTGGTTTTACCCGTCAGGTGATCGATGCGCTGGCCGCGACGGGCCTTCCCGGCAGCCGGCTTGACCTTGAACTGACAGAAAGTGTGCTGGTCAACGACTTTGGTCGGGCACGTTCGATCATGGCGGCACTCAAGGTTGAAGGTCTTACCTTCTCGCTCGATGATTTTGGCACCGGGTTTTCGTCGCTCGGCTCACTCAATGGTCTTGAGTTCGATTATCTGAAGATTGACAAGAGCTTCACGGACGGTGTGACCGGAGCTCCTGAACAGAAAGCCATTGTGGACATGATTCTGGCGCTGGCCAAGGCCATGAAAATCCGTACGGTTGCCGAAGGGATCGAAACTGCTGCACAGGCCAAGGCTCTGGCGGCCATGGGTTGTGACCAGGGGCAGGGGTATTACTTTGCCAGGCCGGTGCAGGTCGATGCCCTGGCGGGTCAGGTCAAGGCCAGCCTTGCGGCGAAGGGTTAAGGGTTTAGTGGTGGGCTCTGTGCCCCGCCACTGGCTGATGCCTCTGACAATTTGCGCTGCTCGTCGGATAGAAGGCGCATCACAAGGGCCAGCGGAGCAGGTTTGACAATGGCTTGTACCCCTTCCGGCAGCCCACCACGCTCCTGAATTTCTGCAGAGGTCAGGGCTGAAATGACGTAAATCGTGGTTGATCGGGTTTCCGGCATGTCGAGCAAAGATCTGATCATCCTGAAACCATCCATGCCGGGCAGCATCAGGTCGGCAATGATGACATGAGGCCGCTTCGAACCGGCTTTGATCAGGCCGCCATAACCATCTTCGGCGGTTTCCAGTTCGACAGTAAAGGGCAGACTGCTGATAACCAGTTTGTAAATTTCCTGCAAGTGCGGGTCGTCTTCGACGACCAGAACCCGAAGCGCCTGGTTCCGGGGCAGGGCGGCCCCTGTGTCGGGTGTGTAGGTGGTGCCAGGCCCATTGCGTTGCTGCAGCATAAGCTCGACGGACTCTAGTGGAATACGCCGGTGACCACCGGGTGTTTTCCAGGCGTCGAGCACGCCGGATTCAACCCAGAGTTGCACGGTGCGTACCGAGACGCCGAGGCGGTCGGCCGCTTCACGGGTAGAGATGACTTGATCACCTGGTGCGTTCATGAGTTCGGCCAAAAATTGTATTGAGCGTAATGAAGGGCTGACCCGGAAAAAACAAGACGAGTTCTGATTCTATCACCCGGAGTTTCGTACAAACTTCAGAAATTACTCTATTTTTATATTTATAGTTGATTTTAGTGATGTTTCTATCAAAAATTCATTTTTTTTAAAAATAGCGTCTTAATAGAAGCAGGTATTGCGTTTAATCAAAGGTTTTATCAATTTAAATTGATAAAATTGATAAAACACATCAATAAACAGTTTTCGTAACCGGCGTCCTCCAGGAAAAACATGCGCGTCAACCAACCTGTTTCACAGCACGAATACGATTTTGACGATAACCAGTTGCTGATCTCGCGCACTGACCTGCGCGGCAACATCACCTACGCCAACCCGGCTTTTGTCGAGGTTAGCGGGTTTACATTAAACGAACTTATCGGTCAAGAGCATAATCTGGTGCGTCATCCAGACATGCCTGAAGCGGCGTACGCTGACTTTTGGGCAACCATCCAGGCCGGTGGTATCTGGAGCGGTATCGTCAAGAACCGCCGCAAGAACGGTGATCATTACTGGGTGCGGGCCAATGTTGTGCCTATTCGGGAAGGCGAGCGGGTGGTGGGATACGGTTCCATGCGCGTGAAGCCATCACGCCACGAGGTAGCATTGGCCCAGCAGGCCTATGACAGCATCAACCGGGGTGAAACCCGTTACACCGTCAAGCATGGTCTGGTTCTGCGAAGAAATTTGCCGTTTGCCCGGTTCTGGGCAGGCCTTGGGGATGCGTCCTGGGGCGCTTTTGCACTCGAATGGCTGGCGTTGCTGCTATTTCTTGTCACAATTATCGATATGGCCGCCTTCGACGGTACCTGGTTCGGGCAGGCGTTTCATTTAGGGGCGTTAGCGTTTGGTTTCGCTGTTTTTGCCTTGGTGCCCTGGTGGGAGCACCGCACCAGCCGCAAACACTTGCTGGCGCTGAAAACATTCACATTCCAGATTGCTGCGGGCAATCTGACCGCCGAGCTCCCGACCGATGTCAGTGGCGATATATCCCGTCTGACGGGTGCGCTTGACTCGATGAAAAAGGGGCTGCTCAGTATCGTACGTGATGTTCATGCCGGTATCGGCCAGGTTTACCCTGCAGTTGCCTCTATTGCGCACAGCAATGAAGATCTGGCTACGCGTACCGACAGTCAGGCAGCGGCTCTGCAACAAACCGCTGCCAGCATGGAGCAAATTTCCACGACGGTTCATAACAACACGCAACACGCTCAGGATGCCAGTGCGGTTGCACGCACGACGGTGGCCGAGGTCGGCAAGGCCAGCGAGCAGATGAATGCTGTCGTGACGCGCATGCGCCAGATTTCTGAAAGCTCGTCGAGGATGAAAGACATCATTTCCATGATTGACAGCATCGCGTTCCAAACCAATATTCTGGCCATCAATGCCTCGATAGAGGCGGCACGGGCGGGGGACCAGGGCAAAGGTTTTGCGGTTGTGGCTGCCGAGGTGCGCAGTCTTGCCGCCCGCAGCTCTGACGCCGCCAAAGAGATTGAGGGGCTGGTTGAACATACGACCCGGGAAGTCGATGATGGCATGCATGTTGTAACGCGGGCTGAGCAGGCCATTCAGAACGTGATTCGGGCGGCTAACCAGGTAGGCACATTGATGAGTGAAATCAGCAGTGCTACCCAAGAGCAGTCGTTAGGTATCGGTCAGATCAGCCAGGCCGTGAATGACATGGACCAGACCGTTCAGCATAACGCCATGCAGGTGCAGGAATTTGCCCAAGCGGTACGCGACCTGAAGGCCCAGACTGAATTCCTGACCCATGCTGTGGCGGCCTTCAGGTCACATTCGCAGGGCCGAGAACTGGCCATCGAAGTTCAGGTCTGACCTTTGGTTCTGGCGGGGCGTGGTTCGGGCCAGCCCTGTCAGCATGGCCTCCATCAGCAGTTCTGGCCCATGGCCGTGAACATGCCCGATCTTCTGAGCATGGGTTTGCCAGCCGGCCAGCATTTTCGTCATGACATCACCCATGGCTACGGTCGGGTCGATTGACGCCTGTGGTTTGGTTTCGTCACGCGTGAAGATGACCTTGCCTTTCTTGACGGTCTGGGCCACTTTTACGTTGGCCAGTTTTTCCGGGTCAATAGCGGTCGGGTCTTCTGAAAGAATGACGAAGTCAGCGATTTTGCCAGGTTCAATCGAGCCTTTGGTGCTTTCTTCAAAATGCTGCCATGCGGGCCAAAGGGTCATGGCTTTCAGGGCGGTCATAACGTCGACGCGCTGGTCCGGCCCCAGAATGTCACCCGAGCGCGTGCGACGCGTAACCGTTGCAGACAGCACACGCATCGAGTCAGGGAAGGCGACCGGGGCATCGTGGTGGCTCGAGAATTTCATGCCGCGTTCACGTACCCATCCGGTTGGAGAAATGTTGTCGGCATTGACTGGGCCGACCGTGCGGTCGCGGTGCCAGTCACCCCAGTAAAACGTGTGCATCGGGAACAGTGACGGAAAAATATCCAGCTCGTCGAGGGTGGCAATCTGATCTTTGCGCAGGAATTGCCCGTGAATCAGTACAGCACGCCTGTCAGCATCACTATGCTTTTCGCGGGCTGTCTTGATGGCTGCCAGCAGCATGTCGGAAGCGCCCTCGCCATTTGCGTGGGTCAGGATCTGGATGTTGTTGGTGAACGCCCAGTCGATAGCGTCAAACACCTGTTCGGCGTTGGCTGCAGAGTACCCGAGGTAATCGGCGCGATAACCAACGGGTGGCTTGTAGTAGGGGCGGTCACGAAATGCGGTGAAACCTTGCGGCGAACCGTCGATGGTCAGTTTGGCGCCTCCGACCCTGAACCCGTTTTTATAGTCACGACGTGCTGTTTTTGCGATGAAGTCGCGGTCTTGCAAAACGTCGACATAGGCGACGACATCGATAGGTATTTTGCCGGCAGCGGCTGCCTGTTCCATGAACGGCACAATGGTCGAGGTGGCACGGCCTTCCTGGCCGGTGGTGTAGCCGTAGCTCGCCAGCAACTTGGTGCCGGCAACAAACAGTGCCTGTGCCTGCTCGGTGGTCATGTGTTGAAACTGTTTGGCCAGTGAATTAAAAAATGCGGCCTCTTCGAGTACGCCATTCGGGGTGGTTGAACCGCTTTCACGCCGGATGACGCCTCCCGCAGGGTTCTTGTTGTCGGAGGTGATCCCCGCCAGTTCCAGGGCCTTGCTGTTCATCACGCCGATATGTCCGGACTGGTGGATGATCAGTACGGGCGTGTCTTTGGAAACAGCATCCAGGTCGTCTCGGGTCGGGTGGCGCTGCTCGGCCAGTTGCGCGTCGTCGTAGCCAAACCCCAGGATCAGACCAATACTTTTTTCGGTGCTGGCGTGTTCTTTTGACCAGGCTTGAAGGGTTTGCTGTAACCCCTTGATGCTGGTCACCTTGCCATCGGGCGGGGCCAGCAGGTTGGCTGAAATGGCTTGCAGCCCGATCATGAAGGCATGGCCATGGGCGTCAACAAAGCCGGGCAGCATGGCCTTGCCCTGCAGGTTGATGGTTTGGGTGTCTTTGCCCTGGTGGGGTTCAAGTTCGGACATCGAACCGACCGCAAGAATTTTCCCGTCTCGCACAGCAACAGCCTCAACGGCAGGCCGGGCATCGTTGATGGTCACAATGGGCCCCCCTGTCCAGATG
>JAAYID010000440.1 GCA_012744285.1 Alcaligenaceae bacterium | reverse complement strand
TTCAATAGCCCTTGTCGGCCCCTTGCGCAGGCGCTCGACAGCATTTCGACAGCACAGCATGAAAAAACACAATGTCCGTATTGTAGGCGGTGATTACCGGCGGACTCCAATTCCAGTTGTTGACGCACCCGGCCTTCGCCCCACACCCGACCGCGTTCGCGAAACGCTTTATAACTGGCTCAGTCATTTCTGGGGAGCCGATTTTCACGACAAGGCAGTCCTTGACCTGTTTGCGGGAACGGGCGCACTTGGCTTTGAAGCCGCGTCACGCGGCGCGGCCCATGTTCAGATGGTCGAATCCAACCCGCAAGCAGTGGCCGCCCTGCGCGCCCTTCGCACCAAACTCAAGGCAGACAATGTTCGGGTATTTCCGGGCGATGCCCTGCATGTTCTCGAACGCACGGCCAATCCGTTTGACCTTGTTTTACTGGACCCGCCATTCAATCAGGGGTGGCTGGAAAAGATCTGGCCCTTGCTGCCTGCCGTCCTCGCCCCCGACGCACTGGTGTATGTTGAGTCCGAGGCCCCGGTCAGCCCTCCCCCATCGCTTGAAGCATTGCGCGAAGGACGCGCGGGCAGCGTGCATTACCAGTTGCTAAAAATTGCTGCACCGCAAGATAAAATAATGCCGAGTGCGGTACACTAACCATCAACCTTTCTGAACTTCCCGGAATAACCATGATTACTGCTGTTTACCCCGGCACTTTCGACCCCCTGACCCGCGGTCATGAAGATCTGGTGCGGCGTGCTGCAAGTCTGTTTGATCACCTCGTTGTGGGTGTTGCGCACAGTCAGGCAAAAAAGCCCTTTTTCAGCATTGAAGAGCGCCTTGAAATCGCCCAGGAAGTGTTGGGACATTACCCCAACGTCGAGGTCAAAAGCTTTGCCGGGTTGCTCAAAGATTTCGTCCGTGAACAAAACGCGCGCGTGATTGTTCGTGGCTTGCGGGCCGTCTCTGACTTCGAGTACGAATTCCAGATGGCCGGCATGAATCGACACCTGCTGCCCGAAGTCGAAACGCTGTTCATGACACCATCTGATCAATATCAGTTCATTTCAGGCACAATCGTGCGTGAAATCGCCATTTTGGGCGGTGATGTCAGCAAGTTCGTATTCCCCTCGGTTGAGCGCTGGCTTCATACCAAGGCTGCCGCCCGACGCGACGCGTTGAAAAACATCGAGCAATAAGGCGCTGCCCGGTCAGACACATGGCGCTGCGTATTACCGACGAATGCATCAATTGCGATGTCTGCGAGCCCCAATGCCCCAACCAGGCTATTTACATGGGCGAGCTGATCTACGAGATAGACCCGTCAAAATGTACTGAATGCATGGGGCACTTCGACGAGCCCCAATGCATTGTGGTGTGCCCGGTGGAATGTATTGAAGTACACCCTGAGCACACCGAAACGCCCGACCAGTTAATGGCGCGTTACCACCAGCTGACCGGAACCGGCAAGTCGGGGTGAAACTTCACCAGACGCGCCTTCACCCCCAGACAATTGGTTACCCAGGCCGCGGCCAGATCACCCTCATCAATGACCTTGACCGTGTGCTGACCGAGCTGTGCGGTACGCATTGCGCTGTCATCGTCTTCAATGACATCCAGCGGGATATCCAGCCGCAACATCCCCTCTGCGCGAATCACCAGGTAGCCAAACGCCAGTGACACGCTGATCCTGGCCAATGCCGGGCACGTGTCACGGTTCAAGATGAGGCTATATTCGTCGATGACCGCCCAACGCTGATGATACGCAACCGCATCCACATCGTTCAGTACGCAACAACCGGCAATCGGTTGACAATCATTGATTGCTGTCATCGCCCCAATAACCCCTTTAATGTATTGCCCAGGTCTTTGACCGGATCGGCAGCGGGCTTGCCTTGGTCGGAGGTACCCGGCGCAACCTTCTGCTGGATGATGTCTTTAAGACCTTGTTCGAGCATTTGACGGGCGGCCCCAGAGGCCATCGATTTAACGTCGACCCCGTAGTTCATTTCAGCAAACGGCCCCTGTACCCGCACCGGAATCGTGATGCCCCTCAGACGACTCAGATCGGGGCCACCCTGCCCGCGCGTGGTATTGACAACCCGCACATTGGCAACCACATCAAGCGTCCGATTGGCCAGATCGATAACTGCTGGCGAACCCTGCGATACCCGCAACAACGGCGCCTCGACCGTCAATCGGGTCAGCGTACCGACCCCTTTGGCAACATTCAGATTCGCGTCCAGCGCAGTAAACTGCGTCTCGCGGGTCAAATCGTACCTGGCGGAAATATCGGGCACTTTGCCATGCGACACTTTGCTGAGCGCCTCGGAGATTTCAACCAGCGTTTGCTGAAGATTGAACCCTTTGATGGTGCCGTCACGCAAAGCAAGCTGCGTTGTCCCTGCAAGCGCTGGTAACAAACCATCGACCGTTTGCGCCTGTGTTTTCAGATTCGCACGCAAGGTACCTGTACCGGTAAGACGATCATGACCGGTTGTTGCAACGACCAACGGCCCAACGGCCACGCCGTCCAGACTCAACTGGAGGCTCAAGGCATTCTTTGACGTTGCAGTAGCCTTGCCGGTAAGCGCGCCACCGTACAGTTTGGCCGACAACTGCGAAATATCAAGCCGCCCCTTTCCAGCCCTGGCATCAATAACGACCTCTGACGCGGCAAGCCCACGTCCAGCCACGCGACCCACACGAGCCGTGGCGACCACATCAACGGCATCAAGTGCTGTCAGATCAAGTGGCGTGCCACCGCCGGCCTGTGCAGCCTGAGTCGATTCGGCCGCCACCGGATCAGCCGCAGCGTTGGCGGACGCGGGCTCGGTCGACGAGGCACCCACAGAGGCATCGGCAGGTGCCCGCACGGGAAACAACTGGTCAAAGTCAAGCTCGTCAGCCTGAAGATTCAGCCTGATCGCCGGCTTTTCAAAACCTGCCACACGCGTTGAAAAGCTGAGCGGGTTGCCATTGAGAACGGCATTCAGGTCACTGCTGACCGATTGTTTGTCGATATTAACCAGCACGCTACCGATCAGGGGGAACTCGAAACCTGACGGCCCAAGGGTCTGGGCGTCGATTTTGACATCGCCTTTGATGGCCGTCAGGCCCAGCTCGGTCGTGTCAGCATTCCAGCGCAGAGGCGACACCATGTTAATGCGCGTCAGGCGATCGGTTTGCTTGTACGTGCCGTCAACCTTGAGTTCCTTCAGCGTAAGCTGGCTGGCATTCCCACCCAAACCCGCCATTTCAACGGCCAGGCCCAATACGGAATCACCCGCAATTTTGACTGTACCCGATACCGATTCACCCCGCGCCTGTTCTGGCGACACAAACAGGTCTGGCGCATCGAACGCAACGTCAAAGCTTTCGGTTGGCATTTTACCGGTTGCCCGCAAGGCCAGCCGCTGCACTTCCAGCTGTGCACGACTTGGATCAACTTTGAGCTGGGGCGCCGTTAATGTCACCGCCAGATCCTGGACTGGCTTCACGCCACCAAGACTGCCTTGCAAACCGAGTGACAAGCCGGTGGCATCAAAAAGACGGTTGGCCGCGCTATAGGCCACATTACCCTGCAAGGTGATGGACTGCGCCTGAAGATCGGCCAGTTTTCCCGAAATTTGCACATTGAGTTTTTGGGCGGCATAACGGCTTTGTGCACGATCAAGGCGCAGCAGCGCCTGCCCCTGAAACCGCGCGTCAGCGACCGGGCTGTCGGCTTGCAAAACGCCCTTGAGGGTGACGTCAAAGGGTTGATCGAACGTAACCCGACCGGTATTGAGCTGTACGGCGGAAATACGCCCGGAATGGCCGTTTTTCGCATCCACAAAATGGACTTCGCCATCTTTCAGCTCCAGCCCTGCGATATCGATGTTCATTTGCGCAACGCGAGGCGTCAACAAACCATCGGCGGGCTCAGCAGGCGTATCGCCGGCAGGGCCGGACACGCGACCCGTTGTGGCAACCCCTGCGGCAGGCTCTGTGATGGCAACCTCGGTTGACGGCCCTTCGAGCAAGTCGTTGAAATTGAGTACCCCTTCTTTGGAGCGCGATACCCATGCCCTGAAGCCTGAAATGCTGATGTGATCGACCACCAGATTGTCGGACAGCAAGGGCCAAATGGCAACGGCAACGCGTGCCTGCTCGATGGAGGCGAACAAAGAGGTGGCGTCCCGATTGGACAACGACACCTCTTTAACCGACAGCCCGATACGCGGAAACAGCGACAGGGAAATATCACCATTAATCAGCAAAGTGCGCTGGTAGCGCTCTGCCACCAGTTCCTGCACCTTGTTTTTGTACGCATTGGGGTCAAAGGTGAGCAAAAAAATTGCCAACCCCAGCAACGCCACGATAAACAACGCAACGGCGCCCACAACACTACGTTTGAACCAGACTTTCATGTACGGCCTCGGAAACCGGGGTATCCCCCAAGCTTGATGTGCAACAGATACC
Organism: Alcaligenaceae bacterium; assembly: GCA_012744285.1. Lineage (GTDB taxonomy): Bacteria > Pseudomonadota > Gammaproteobacteria > Burkholderiales > Burkholderiaceae_B > Neopusillimonas > Neopusillimonas aromaticivorans. The sequence continues at coordinate 1,242 of JAAYID010000440.1, read as the reverse complement.
GTGAATGCTAACCCAAGACGCAGGGCAATTCATCAAACGAACACGTTATGACATCATTTTGACGACTGATTAACCCCTGCTGCACGTATGATGTTTTGATATGCTTGCGCGATCAGCATAACTGCAGCACTCGACCTCTATAACAACAACCATCAGCCCCTGTAAAACAGCGAGACACATTTATGAAACTTGAAACGCTTGCCATCCATGCCGGCTTCCAGCCTGACCCCACCACCAAGTCAGTTGCCGTACCCATTTACCAGACAACGTCATACGCTTTCGACAGCACGCAGCACGGCGCAGACCTGTTCGACCTGAAAGTACCGGGCAATATCTATACCCGCATCATGAACCCGACCAATGACGTACTTGAGAAACGCGTCGCCGCCATGGAAGGTGGCGTTGCCGGACTGGCCGTGGCATCGGGTATGGCCGCCATCACATACGCCATCCAGACCATTGCCCAGGCCGGCGACAACATTGTCTCGGTCAGCAAACTGTACGGCGGAACATACAACCTGTTTGCACATACGTTCCCGCGCCAGGGCATTACGGTAAAGTTTGCCCCGCACAATGACATTGCCGCTCTGGAAGCCCTGATCGATGACAAAACTCGTGCGGTGTTTTGCGAAACCATCGGCAACCCCGCTGGCAACATTGTTGACCTGAAAGCACTGGCTGACGCAGCCCACCGCCATGGCGTTCCACTGATTGTGGACAACACAGTGGCCTCACCGGCACTGTGCCGCCCCATCGAATACGGGGCCGACATTGTCGTGCATGCCCTGACCAAATACATGGGCGGTCATGGCACGACGATTGCCGGTTGCATCGTCGATTCTGGCAAGTTTCCGTGGGCTGAACATAAAGCCCGCTTCCCGATGTTGAACGAACCCGACCCGTCGTACCACGGGGTGGTCTACACCGAGGCCTTTGGCCCGGCGGCATTCATCGGGCGCTGCCGCGTGGTACCGCTGCGCAACACCGGCGCCGCCCTGTCGCCCATGAATGCATTCCTGATCTTGCAAGGTATCGAAACGCTGTCCTTGCGCATGGAACGTCACACCGAGAACGCACAGAAAGTGGCAGAATTCCTGAAAGCTCATCCGCAAGTTTCATGGGTGCAATATGCCGGGTTATCTGATCACCCCGAGCATGACCTGGCCCAGAAATATTTTGGTGGCAAGCCCGCCAGCATCATGACGTTCGGCATCAAGGGGGGCAGCGCTGCCGGTGCAAAAT
>JAAYID010000439.1 GCA_012744285.1 Alcaligenaceae bacterium | reverse complement strand
TGGCGGACAGGGTGGGATTCGAACCCACGGTACGCTTGCACGTACGCCTGATTTCGAGTCAGGTACATTCGACCACTCTGCCACCTGTCCGGGTTGCGGTCTTTGCCAGCAAGTCCGCAATTCTAACAGATCAAAAAATATTCTGCACGCGGGCCTGTTCAGGCAACTCTTATAGAATACAGGCCTGTTATTCATCAAATACCACCTCCATTTTGAACAGGGGAGCAGTATGTTGTCAGGCAAGCGCGCAGTCATTACGGGTTCAACCAGCGGTATTGGTCTGGGTATCGCCCGGGCGCTGGCGTCGAACGGGGCCGATGTCGTTCTCAACGGCTTCGGAGACCCGCAGGCGATTGAAAAAGAGCGCTTGAATATTGAACTTGAGTTTGGGGTCAAGGCCCGCTTCATCCAGGCCGATCTGTCGCAGGCGCAATCGACACGCCAGTTCATTGAAGATTCCGTTTCCGCTTTGGGTGGCATCGATATTCTGGTGAATAATGCCGGTATCCAGCACACCGATCTTATCGAAAACTTTCCGATTGATCGCTGGGATGCCGTCATTGCGCTGAATCTGTCCGCCGTATTTCATGGCACGGCAGCGGCCTTGCCTCACATGAAGACGCAGGGATGGGGGCGGATCATCAACATCGCATCCGCGCATGGACTGGTGGCTTCTGCCCAGAAGTCTGCGTACGTGGCTGCCAAGCATGGCGTTGTGGGTTTGACTAAAGTGATAGCGCTTGAAAACGCCGGCAATGGGGTGACGGCCAATGCGATTTGCCCGGGTTGGGGGCGCACGCCGCTGGTCGAGCGTCAGATTGAAGCAATGGCGGCCAAAAACGGTACCGATATTGAAACCGCGGCCAAAGGGCTGCTGTCAGAAAAGCAGCCGTCCTTGCAGTTTGTTTCTCCCGAGCAGCTCGGTGCTGCGGCCGTATTCCTGTGTTCCGATGCAGCCGCACAGATGACTGGCACCAGCCTGTCCATGGATGGCGGCTGGACCGCCCGCTGAGCGTTTCATCGCGACCTGTCAGCCCCTGAAAAAACGAGGGGCTTCGCGCGTGGAACTGGGGCCACCCAACTATTAATTGATGCGAGCGTGCCGGACAAGCGCGCCGCCCTTACCTGTTATGTCTTCAGGAGTCCGTCATGCTGGTAGTGCTTTCACCCGCAAAAAAACTCGATTACGATTCGCCCGTTCGTACGACCAAACATTCTCAACCTCAGTTTGTGCTGCAGGCACAGGGCCTTATTGACGTATTGCGCCAGAAGTCGGCGACAGAAATTTCCGGCTTGATGAGCTTGAGCGATACGCTGGCCCGGCTGAATGTCGAGCGTTACCAGGCTTGGGAGCCGAAGTTTACGCAAACCAATTCAAGGCAAGCGGTGCTGGCGTTCAATGGTGATGTGTATGAAGGCCTGGACGCCGCTACGTTGTCTGACGACCAGCTTGACTGGGCGCAGCAGCACGTCGCCATTCTTAGCGGGTTGTATGGTGTTCTGCGCCCGCTTGATCTGATGCAACCGTATCGTCTTGAAATGGGCACGCGGCTGGCAACCGGGAAGGGCAAAAACCTGTATGACTATTGGGGAACGGAAATTGCCGAATACCTTAATCAGAGTCTGGCGCAGCAAGGTTCTGATGTTATCGTCAACTTGGCCTCAGAAGAGTATTTCAGGTCGGTTGATCAGAAGGTTCTTAAGGCCAGGGTGGTGCAGTGTGTGTTCCAGGACGAAAAAAACGGCACCTGGAAAATCATCAGTTTTTATGCCAAGCGTGCCCGGGGGTTGATGGCCCGGTACATTGTTGATCATCGCATTGATGAGCCCGAACAACTCAAGGGGTTCAACGTTGACGGCTATGCGTTTTATCCAGAGGCCTCCACCGATCTGAAGCTTGTGTTTCGTCGGCCGGAACAGTGACGGTTTCGCATGAGCAACGCATCCCGTATTTTCCTGTTCTTTTCCCTGGGTTATTTTGTCTCGTATCTGTACCGTGGCGTCAACATCGGGTTTTCTACGTTTCTGACGTCTGAAATCGGTTTGTCGGCGGCTGATCTCGGGGTGCTGACCAGTCTGTATTTTCTGGGCTTTGCCATGACGCAAATTCCCGTTGGTGCAGCGTTGGACACCTGGGGTCCCCGTCGCGTCAACGGCGTACTGATTTTGTTCGCTGCAGCAGGTTCGGTGATCTTTGGCCTGAGCGACTCGATGTGGGGGCTGATGCTGGGGCGGCTGGTTATCGGTATAGGGGTCG
>JAAYID010000438.1 GCA_012744285.1 Alcaligenaceae bacterium | reverse complement strand
GGACATCTCCCTTGGACAACGACCAGTTCGCTTGCGCATCGATTTCCAGCGTGACATCACCTTGTTCAATCGACCACGCCCCCCCCTGGGCTGCCAGCAACGAGCTGACCTGCATTTCGCTGACGGGATCGGGGCGGGCCAGCAACATTTCGGCATGCCGCACGGCACGCGCGGACGGCTTTTCTGGTGACAAGCGAGCCATCGGGCCAAACTGCAGCCGGAATACACCGGGGGCATGCGCCTCTATGCGCAGATACGTGTCAGTATCAGCAATCTGGAAATCGACGGTTGTCGATTTCGCGCCAGCAAATTTCAGGGAATCAACAGGCTTCACGTTTTCGAGGTAAGACTTGGGCGGCACAGCGCATTCCTTGGGCTTAAAGCCTCAAAGCGTTCAAAAGTCGATATTTTGACGGATTTACGCTATAAAATAAAATCGTTTGTGTATTTTGGCTGAAAACAGCCGCTTATGCTCGAGCCCTTGCAGGCTGGCTGGCAGGTTTTTCATTACGCCCGCGTTGCACCACTCTACAGCAAATAATTCAACGTACCGCAATCGCACGCAACAAATCGCGCTCCAGGGGCAGGGGCTCGTCGTTCAGTGTCGCCGCAACGATCTCTCCAGCCAGCGCCGACCACGTCAACCCCCGCGAACCGTAGGCACACGCCAGCCACAAACCCTGACAGCCCGGCAACTCACCGATAACCGGCAAACGGCCGGGCACAACGGCACGCCACCCGGCCCATCCTCCGGCAACCGCGGCAACCAGGTCGGCGCGCGCCTTGCCCGCCGACGCGCCAGCCCCGGGTACAGCGGTGTTAATACCCAAAACCGCACATACCTTGTCAATCACCTGGGCATGGCCCTCGGGCGTAACCTGCGCCTGCAACGCCTCCAGATCATAGGTACCACCGCCAACGTGCAGACCATCGACCGGCGGCAGCCAATACCCTTCGCCATCCAGGACAGACCGGGCCGAAGTCGTAAAACGTGTGGCGTCAAAATAGCTGACCTGACCGGCTATCGCCTGCATTTGCGTCAAGCGCACAGGCAATTCCAGAAAACCGCTGGCACGAAGCAAGGGCAAAACACCCGCAGCACTGGCCATGACAACATTCGGCACCGATATCAACGGCTGCCCCTCCACCCCAAGCAGCCGCCAGTGACCCGGCCCGCCGGACACCTGCCCCACGTTACACCCCTGCACTTTAATACCGGGGTGCGTCAGCAACGCCTCGACCAAATTCCCGGGACGAATCACCATACCTTCGGAAAACCAGGCATGGGGACGACCTTTGCCCAGCGCTGTTTCGGTGGCAGGATCATCTTCCTCGCACCAGCGAGCCCAGCACTGCGGGAATCCACTCGCCTGCAAGGCCTCGCGCAATCGCGCTTGCTCGTCAGGATCCGCAGTGACAACGGCCGTACCGGCTTTCACAGGCCGTGCACCAGCAGCGAGCGTATGCCAACGCAACCAGGACAGACGTGCTCCGGCACGGGACAACCGCGCCCGATAGTCATCGTCGCGCGATACAGCAGGAGTGACTGCCGCCCCCAGATGTCCGGCATGACAACCCTGGCGTGAACCTGCCAGCGCCGCGTCAAACACATGGACCTCGTACCCCCGCAGGGCTAACGCATGGGCGACCCCCGCCCCCGCTATCCCGCCCCCGATAACAGCCACGCGGCGATCAGATGATGGCCGCCGCACCCCATGCATCAACCCCGGCCGCAACCTGGCCTGCACCCGCGACGATGGCTCTACTGCATGACTGACTGAACCGGTGTCTGTCACCCAGGGTAAAACAGCGGCCTCACAAATAAAACCAGC
>JAAYID010000437.1 GCA_012744285.1 Alcaligenaceae bacterium | reverse complement strand
GTCATGGTCTGCCCTCCCACCACCAGCACATGCCCTCGATGATATTTATGTCCTTCTGACGAAGGCCAGGGAAAATCTCGCAACCACAGCAGCGGATCGTTCTCGTAGGTGTCGGGTACGATCTGATCGAACACGGTATCCGAAATACCGATGTCAGCCACCACGATGTCACCGCACAGCCGCCGCCCCGGGTACAGCACATGTCCCGGCTTTTTACGAAAAAATGTAACGCTTAACTGTGCCGCCACCGCATCTCCATGCGTCTGCCCGGTAGCCCCGTCAACCCCACTGGGTAAATCGATGGCACAAACCGGCAACTGACGCCGATGCAGCGCCTGCACGAAACTGGCCACCGGCTCAACCAGGGCACGCTGCAAACCCGCCCCATAAAGCGCATCAACCACCAGATCGGTCTCGTCAAGCAGACCAACCGACAGCGGATAAACCGGCCCGGACCAAAGGCGCGCATGATGCAGGGCATCAGCTGTCGTTGGAGGACTGCCGTCGGGCGATGCCACCAGCACCGGCCAGCCCTGTTCATGCAAAAGGCGCGCCACGACGTAGCCATCGCCACCATTGTTGCCCGGCCCGCAAGCCACCAGCACACGGCACGGCGTGAACTGTTGCGTCATCGCCTGAACAACCGCCTGGCCGGCGGCTTCCATAAGCTGGATGCCCGGCGTGCCGGCCCGAATGGTGGCGGCATCGGCACGCGCCATTTCAACCGGCGCAAGCACCGCCTTTACATTGTGATTGTCCATGGTAGTCTGTTGTCTGAATTCACGCGGTAACGCCAATCATAGGGCATACGCCTCAACTTGCGTATCCGCGTTTCAACCTGCAGGGACTCCTTTGAACTCACCGATTCTTTCCATTCGCAACGTTTCAAAAGTCTATGCCTCGGGGCATCAGGCGCTGTATGACATCAACCTGGAAATTCAGCGTGGCGAGATTTTCGCACTGCTGGGCCCGAACGGGGCCGGCAAAACCACGCTGATCAATGGCATCTGTGGCCTGATCAACCTGACGCATGGCCAGGTCACCATCAACGGGTTTGACCATGTTCGTCATTACCGACAAGCGCGCGCCTGCATTGGCCTGGTTCCACAAGAGCTGACGGCAGAAGCCTTTGAAAAAGTCTGGAATACCGTCAGCTACAGCCGAGGCCTGTTCGGCAAACGTCCTGATCCGGCATTGATTGAAAAGATTCTCAAGTCATTGTCACTTTGGGACAAACGTCACAGCCGCCTGCTGACCTTATCCGGCGGGATGAAGCGGCGCGTGCTGATTGCCAAAGCCCTGTCGCACGAACCGCCCATACTGTTTCTTGATGAGCCCACCGCCGGCGTGGACGTTGAATTGCGAAAAGGCATGTGGGATGTCATTCGCGAACTCAAGAACAACGGCGTGACCATCATTCTGACCACGCACTACATTGAAGAGGCCGAAGAAATGGCCGACCGCATTGGCATCATCCGGCAAGGCCGGCTGATTCTGGTGGAAGACAAGCTCACCCTGATGCAGTCACTCGGCAAGAAAGAACTGGCGCTTGAATTGCAACGCCCTCTGCACGCCCTGCCGGCCGCACTGCAAGATCCGCATATCAGCCTCTCTGCTGACGGCCGACGGCTGGTTTATACCTACGACAGTCAAACCGGGCAAACCGCCATCGCATCGCTGCTGAGCCGGCTGTACGAGGCAGGCGTGGTATACACCGACCTGCAAACGCGACAAAGCTCGCTGGAAGATATTTTTGTCGACCTGATCAAGGAAGATGCATGAACCTGCAAGCCATTCGTGCCATTTACCTGTTTGAAATGTACCGGCTGCGCCGCAACCTGTCGCAAAGCCTGATTGCACCCGTCTTGTCGACATCGCTGTATTTCGTGGTGTTCGGGTCGGCCATTGGCAGCCGCATGCAGGATATTGACGGGGTAAATTACGGCGCCTTCATCGTACCCGGGCTGATCATGCTGTCGGTACTGACGCAAAGCATCTCGAACGCGTCGTTCAGCATTTACTTTCCACGCTTCACCGGCACCATTTATGAGTTGCTATCAGCGCCGGTGTCTTATCTGGAAATTCTGGCAGGTTATGTCGGCGCCGCCGCCAGCAAGTCGTTGCTGCTGGCGCTGATCATCCTGGGCACCTCCGCATTTTTTGTGCCCTTGCAAATTCAGCACCCGGCCTGGATGCTGGTTTTCCTGGTGCTGACCGCCCTGACCTTCAGCCTGTTCGGGTTCATCATCGGCGTCTGGGCCGACAGCTTCGAAAGCCTGCAAATCGTACCGCTACTGATTGTGACCCCCCTGACGTTCCTGGGCGGCAGCTTTTACGCCATTTCCATGCTGCCGCCATTCTGGCAGGCCGTCAGTCTGTTGAACCCGGTGGTCTACCTGATCAGCGGCTTTCGCTGGAGCTTTTATGGCAGTGCCGATGTGAGCCTGGCCACCAGCCTTGGGGTGACATTGGCAATACTGGTGGTCTGCATGGGTATTGTGGCCTGGATCTTCAAGACCGGATACCGGTTGCGGCAATAACACCAGACCCTGAGCCAATACATGTCAGATCCGCCAAAACTGCTTATTACGCAAGCGCACACCCGCTACGCACCTGGTAAATCACAGATCAGTCACGAAAATTGTTGAATTGCAACGGCAGATCGACCTCTTGCTGGCGCAACAAGGCAATGGCCGCTTGCAAATCGTCACGCTTCTTGCCGGTTACCCGTAGTTTTTCACCGTTGATCTGGGTTTCAACCTTGAGCTTGGCGGCCTTGACGGCAGCGATCAGCTTCTTGGACACCGCTTGCTCAATTCCCTGGCGAACCGTGATTTTCTGGCGGGCGCCTGCCACGTTTTCCAGTAAATCGCCCTCTTCCAGACAACGCACGTCAATACCGCGAGCCGACAGGCGGCCACGCAGGATATCGAGCATCTGGCGTAACTGGAAAGGGCTGGGTGCGATTTGTGTGACCACATACCCTTCCAGTTCAAACGAGGCATTGCTGCCCTTGAAGTCAAAGCGGGTGGACAACTCACGGTTGGCCTGATCCACGGCATTGGACAGTTCGTGCTTGTCGACTTCCGAGACGACATCAAATGAAGGCATGACGAGTTTCCTTGAAAATTAAAACAAACCGAATAACGCCAGCACCAGCGGCACCGCCAGTGCCGTTGCAATGCCGTTCAGACATAACCCCAGTGCCGAAAAGGCCCCGTTGGTTTCACCCACCTGAATCGCTTTGGCCGTGCCAATCGCGTGCGCTGATAACCCTTTGGTAAACCCGTGAATGACCGGGTCAGAGATGTTCAGAAGCTTGAGCACCGGGCCGGTCAGGACCGCACCGGCAATACCGGTGATACCCACGGCCACCGTCGTCAATGACGGAACCCCGCCTGTCAGTGCCGCCACTTCAACGGCAATGGGCATGGTGGCGGATTTTGGCGCCAGGGACAATAGGGTGTCTGTCGATGCACCAAACAGCCAGGCAATACCCAACGCCGACAAAATAGCGGTGAAGCACCCCACCACCAGCGCCACACCGATGGGCTTCCAGAGGTGCCTGAGCCGGGGCAACTGCGTATACAACGGTACGGCCAGTGCCACGGTTGCCGGACCAATCAGGAACATGAAAAAGCGGGTACCTTGCTCGTAGGCCGCATAGGGTGTACCCGTCAGCAGCAAAACACCCACAATCACGACAACCGAGGTCAATACCGGCAACAGCGCCGGGTGACTGCCGGCCCGCTTGTACAGCGTCAGGGCGGCAATATACACCAGCAGCGTAAACGTGATCCAGACCACCGGCTCGGCCTGCAGCTGGCTCCAGACCTCGGCAAAAGCCTGTTTCATGACTTTTCCCCTTGCTGACGCTTCATCATCCAGGACAAGGTTAACGCCGTAACCGCGATGGTGATGACGGTACCCGCAACGCAGGCGAGCAGAAACGGCAACCACTCATGCGCCAACCGCTCGAAATGCAGCATGATGCCGGCGACAGCCGGAATGAACAACAGCATCAGGTGCTGCAAGACATGGCGCGCCGTATCGCGCAGCGCGGCGGGCAGGCGGCCGAGCCACACCAGCCCGCCAAACAGGGCGAGCAAGCCGATCAGGGCACCCGGTATGGGCAACCCCGTCATGCGTACAAACACTTCGCCCAGCAGCTGCAACACCAGCAACACGGCAACAACACACAAAACAGGCATTCTGGGTTTCTCCTGGATTAACGAATGGTGAGAACGCAAGGTGACGGCACTGCACAGTCTGGAAAATCAGACAATACCGCACGCCGCGTTAAGGAAAAGGTCAGATGGCAAACGTTACAATGGCCCGAGCTCTTCAGGCAACGGCCCATCTGCCGCTCGCCTCATATGGCCTGCCGATACGCCCGAAAGGCTCAGCAACTATCTGCCCAACAGGGCCGAACCCGTCCAACTTACCTGAAGCACGCCACGTGTCTGATCAAACCCCTGAATTCAGTCTTCGCAAAATTGCTGTCGCGGCATTCGGCCCGTCAGTCCTGTTCGGCATCGGTGAGGGCGCCATTTACCCGGTCATTGCCCTGACGGCCCGAGAACTGGGGGCCTCATTGGCGCTGGCCGGGTTGATCGTCGCCCTGTTGGCTATCGGCTCTTTGATCAACAATATTCCTGCCGCCCTGGCTACCGCCCGCTGGGGTGAGCGTCGCGCCATGGTCGGTGCCGCCATTTTAAGCGCGATCGGGCTGGGTGCTTGCCTGCTTGCACCCAATACGTGGGTGCTCGCCATCGGCGTGCTGATCATTGGCATGGCAAACTCCGTCTTCTTGCTGGCCCGTCAAACCTACCTGACCGAAGCCGTACCGATACACATGCGCGCACGGGCACTGTCCACGCTGGGCGGAACGACGCGTATCGGCCTGTTCATCGGCCCGTTCGCCGGCGCCGGCCTGATGTACTTCGTGGGGTTGCCGGGTGCTTATGGTGTGGCGCTGATTGCCATGATCGGGGCCGGAGCACTGGCCTTCTTTATCCCGGACCTGGAAGCCAGATCACAACAGAACAAGGCCTCTTCAGGGGCAGCCAACCCGTCCGGCGAACCCAACCCGGGCATGCTGTCAATCGCGCGAGCTCATTCGACGACGTTCATGACATTAGGTCTGGGCTGCCTGCTGGTGATGGCCATACGTTCATGCCGCCAGGTTGTGATCCCGTTATGGGCTGTACATATTGGGGTCGATGCCACAACGACAGCGGTCGTCTACGGTCTGATGGGCGCGGTCGACATGCTGTTGTTCTACCCTGCCGGCAAGCTGATGGACCACAAAGGTCGTCTTTCGATTGCGCTACCCTCGATGCTGATCATGGGCAGCATGCTGCTTCTGATGCCATTTGCCGAAAGCCTGACCGCCTTCGTGATCGTCAGCATGATTCTCGGCTTTGGCAACGGCATCGGGTCGGGTCTGATCATGACCATTGGTGCCGACGCCTCGCCTGCCCACGGACGACGCCATTTTCTTGGGCTGTGGCGGCTGCTGTCGGATATCGGGGGTAGTGGCGGGCCACTTTTGCTGTCTGGCCTTACCGCGCTGGTTTCGTTGGGCGCCGGCATTGCCACGATTGGCGGCCTGGGCTTTGCAGCGGCCTGGGTGTTCTGGCGATGGCTGCCAAGGCCAACCGACCGCGCAACACCCTGAAAAGAACCATCTTCTTGTCAGTGCCGGCAATCGCTTGATCGCATTGAAGGTATATCCTGATCAGGTCAAAGGCGTATTCCAACCTGTTTTACACCGTGCGTCATGACATCTACCCATGTCGCATGACGTCGCGGTGTACTATGTGCCCGATCATTCCAGCCCTGCTTTTAACCCTTTTATTGTCCGAGACACCCCATGCGTTTACTGATTGCCCTTATTTTGCCCTGACTGACTTTTTTCACTATCGGCCGACCATTTGCAGGCTTGATCTGCCTGATTCTGCAAATCACACTGATCGGCTGGATACCAGCAACCATCTGGGCGGTGTATGCACTAAGCCAGTACAAAACAGACAAAAAAATCGAAAAGGCGCTTGGACAGCGCTGATTTCCAGGCACAGGCACTAGATGCCCATGCCTGTGCATTCAGACTTAAAGCAACTCTTTGCGCAGTTCTGCAGCACTTTTCGGCGATAGCAAGCCTGGCGCAATATCCAGCACTGACATGGCACCCACAGCACCTTGCTGACGCAGACGATAGGCCGCCCGCGCATAGGCCACAAGCACGCTGGCCGTGAACTCGGGGTTGCTGCCCAGCTTCAGGCCAAACTCCATGATTTGCGCACTATCGGTACCCGTTGTACCGCTACGGATCACAAACCCGCCATGCGGCATCGCCCCATGGTCACGCGCCAGTTCTTGGGCAGTGATGAAGTTTACGGTAGTGTCGTAATCGGCAAAGTAGTCAGGCATGGTGACGATGGCTTCCCTGACTGCATTCGCGTCAGCCCCGGCTTCGAGCACGACATGACACTCGCGGACATGCTTTTCACGTGTTTCAAGCACAGGACGCGTACCACTGCGAACTTTCTCGATGGCCTCTGGCGAGGGAATCGTGTACTGCACGGCCCCTGCCACACCCGGTACCCGGCGCACTGCATCTGAATGCCCCTGGCTCAAGCCTTTGCCCCAGAATGTGTAGGTTGCCCCTTCAGGCAAAATGGCTTCGCCGTACAGGCGGTTGATTGAAAACAGGCCCGGGTCCCAACCTACCGAAATGACGGCAACGCGCTGCCCCGACTGTGCCGCCGCATCAACCGCTGCAAAATACTCAGGCACTTTGGCATGGGTATCGAAACTGTCAACCGTGTTGAACAAAGCGGCCAGTTGGGGCCCTTGCTCGGGAAGATCCGCTTTCGAACCACCACACAAAATAAGCACATCGACGGCATCGACAAACTCGGCAACCCGGTCCAGGGGATAGACGGGTACGCCGGTACTTTGAATGATGAGTTTGCCGGGGTCACGCCGGGTGAAGACACCAACGAGCTCCATGTCGGGCGCACGGTCAAGGGCCGATTCAACGCCGCGCCCCAGATTGCCATAGCCCGCAATGGCGATCCTGATCTTGCTGTTCATAGTAAAGTGAAATCCATAGTGAGTTATTGCAAGGCCGGCATGCAAGGCCGACCGCTGGACTGATTGTAAATCGAGACCCTAAAGCAAGCAGATCACCCGCTTCAGAATACCGGCAGAATACTGGCTGGCCACATGCGCCAGAAAACTGTTGAAGTCGTGGCTGGCCTCATCATCTGCCCGGTCGGAAACCGTTCTGATGATGGCAAAAGGGGTGCCGTACTCATGACAAATCTGCGCTACAGCCGCCCCTTCCATTTCAACGCACACCACATCGGGTAACGTGTCTCGCAACGCCTGGGCCGCCGCCGCACTGCTGACAAACTGGTCACCGCTTGCAATCAACCCGGTATGCACATTGGGTGCTGACAGATTGAACGCCTGCCGCGTCGCCACGGAAATGTCCTGCTCCCAGTCAAGGGCAAGGTAATCACGCGCTGCCTTCTCCAGCAAATGGCTCAGCCCATGGTCGGCGTCGATCCGGCTCAGGGCCAGCAGCGGTATTTCATGACGCGGAAACAAGGGGCTTGCATCCAGATCGTGATGCAGCAACGATGAGCCGACCACGACATCACCCACACGGGCATTCCCGGCAATACCGCCCGCCAACCCGGCAAACACGACACGGTCGACACCGAATTCCCGTATCAGGGTTACCGTTGTGGCCGCCGCCGCGACTTTGCCCATGCGGGCCAGCACGACCACACACGGCCGCCCGTACAGCACCCCCTGGTGATAGTCGCGCATGCCGATACGCGTGACGGTCACAGACCCCATTTTTTCAAGCAAGGCGGCAATTTCGCCATGCACGGCGGCCATGATGCCGATACGTTGCATTCCGTCCCCTTTGATAGATCCGGCAGAAACCTGCGGATTCGGTGATTATAGGTTCATGCGGTTGTCACTCTGCGAGATCATTCTGATCACACTCCACTTCAGGCTGGAGAACCCTCTCTTGCGCGCCCTGATCAGTCAAAGTGTTGCCTGGCTAGCTGCCATGCTTGCTGCAAACGGTACGCACAGGTCACGTCGGCATAACCGAGTCGTTGCGCGATTTCGTTCATGTCAAGGTTCTGTTCGAACAAACCGGCTGCGTAGCTGTTCCGGAGACGTTGGGCAGTGATCACCCCAAAACGCGGGTCAACGAAGGACAGAGGTTTGAAAAAATCCCGAATTACACGCGCTACCGTACTTGGATGCATGCCATTGGCATCCTTTTGACTGCAAAACAACAAAACGCGCCTATGCTGACTGCGAGCGAGTCGGTGCTCGCTCCAATCCACAAGCCAGGACGCATCAGGGTCTTGAAGTGTTTGCGTGCGGGCTACATGAGCGGCAGATCCGGCAATTTTTATCCAGATGGAATTTCTGTTTCTTTGCGGAATGATGTCTGAAACTTTTAGAGCGAGGGCCTCTGACACCTTTAGACCAGCGCACAGGAACGATGCAGCCAACGCCCTGTCGCGGATATTCCTGGACCACGATTTCCCGTTGCTGCACACGAAAGGTCCGGAGTTATCGGCTGGATCAGGGGCAACGACATTGAGCAGGTAGTCATGCAATTGCCGGCATTGCGCCGGGTTGTAAAAAAATGTCGCGTCATTCGTCTTCGCCTGCTTCCAATAGGGGTCGAACAAGACCTGGTACGAGCGTACCGGATTGACCAGATGTTCAAGACAAGATGAGTGTCTATCAATGCTTTCATGCATGGCATCAAAAGCTCGCTCGATGAGACGAAGATAGCGTTGCCGCTGATTCAATTTGTTAGCGACCAGACCGGCCAGGAATTCCCTGATGTGAACAGGACTGACATCGTTCAGCACCAAATGGTGATCTTTGCACCATTTGGTGAAGACCCGCCATTGCGTGCTATAGACGAGAAACGAGCGCTTTCCGAATGATGACCGGATCAGCCACGTATCAAAGGCAAGTTCCGGCTGGGCAACCCATTCTGCCAAACCTTTGGTGAACAGAGAGCCGGTGGTTCTTGTTTGAGAAGGCTTGGAGCGGGGCATGTGGATTGGAGTTATTGGTTGACTGTTAATTGCATTATATAATTAAAACTGGATAAAAAAACAGTTCAAAGAATAGTATCATTGCCAGATTCATCTGCTGCCGCAGAATGAATCGGTTACACCGGGCACAGGGTTGTCACCACTCTGCTCAACTGAAATCCGCTGCAGTTGCAGTCAAAACTCAAACAACCGCCAAGACCGGGCTTCAGACAAGATCCGGCTATCTTCTGCACGCACAGCGATATCTTGAACAGGCAAAGGATGCCGCGCGACATAAGCCAATACAAGTTGGCGGTTCTGCAAAACCCTGGCGCTCCAAAGCCATGCATAGCCTCACCAACCCGGCACGCCGGGCCGGCGAATAATGCTAAACAACTTGCTTAAAAACCGAGGCTGCTGAGCAGATCATCCACTTGATCCTGACTGGAGACGACATCCGCTCGCG
>JAAYID010000436.1 GCA_012744285.1 Alcaligenaceae bacterium | reverse complement strand
CTCCGTTGCCTGTGCAGTCAATTCAGCCAGGTTTTCCTCTGCAGTTTCCAGCGCTTTGCCGTCTTTAAGCAGGCGTTGCCCCTGCATAGCCAACACATTCCATGCAAACGCCGCCCATTCAGCGGGCGCTTTATGCCCATGCTGACGTGCCAGCACAAAAAGCTGATGAAAGCGCAGCACGGTGACACCTCCCCCGGTCACCGGGCTGGCCAGGTAGGTCAGTTCATTGCTGCTGCGCGCCTTGGTCATCAGATGGGTATTCAGGCGTTCGGTGCGCTTCCTGGCTTTGGCAATGGCGGCATCGTCTTGAACGGCCAAAACAACGCCGGAGCCACTGAGCACCATCACTGCTTGAAGCAGTTGTGCAAACTGGATACCTGCGGGCTTCAACGCCTGTTCAAGCTGGGCCAGGGTCTTGGGCTTGTGGTCGGCCAGTTGGTCAAGAATCGGGACATAAACCGCTTCTTGCAGGGTCGCTTCACCGAGGCTGCCTGTCACTTTAAGGCTGACGTCGGCCCGTGGCTGCGCCAGAATAATGCGCTGGGCGCGCAAATGTTCAGCCTGTTCCAACGGGGTCAGGTTACGCGCCCCTTTCACCCAATAATCTTTGCGGAACTGCTGATTTACGCAAAAATCACGCGTGGTTTGTCGGAACTGAGGGTCGGGAATACCCGCCAGCAACGTCTGCTGCTCGGCAGTCAGGTTGACGGCGTCGATGGCGTCAAGGTAATTGGCCGAACAGGCCCATTGCACTTTGGCGGGTGACAGCCAGTCGGCCATGCGCGCAAAGCTCATGGGTGCCCAATCGCGGTTGAAATACTCGTGCGCGACGTAATGACGGTTTTGCTCTTTGATTTTCTTGATACGCTCGGCAATTTGCGGGTTGGCGCGTGCATACAGTGGGTTGGCGGCCAGCAACTGATCGGCAAACGCCAAGGCGCTATCGATACGGCTGACAATCCCGGCACCGTCAGCACCCAGCACCTCGGCGTGTTCAGTCAATAGATCGCGCATGGGCACCATGGCAGCCCAGCCGGGCTGTGTGTTGTAGCTGATGTACAGCACCCCGCCCACTTTCAGTTTGCGGCGAACAAAGTCAACAATAACCGCGCGATTTTCGTCTGAAATCCAGCTCCAGATGCCATGCAGACCAATGTAATCGAAGTCGGGCAAGTCGGTGCGGTTGCAGAACGCGTCAAAAGCTTCATCAAGGAATCGAGCACCGGAATCCGCCACCTGTGCCAGTTCTTGTGCGAAACCTGCCTGGGCCGGGTTGAAATCGGTGCCCGACCATTGCACGACCGACGCGGCGGCATGCATGTTGGCGCTTATGCCTTGCCCAAACCCCAGTTCGCACGCGGTACCCACATCGGGGGGCACCAACCCGGCATTCAGAAATGCCAGACGAACACGCAAAGGGTTCAGTTCAGTGTAATAGCCATAGGTATAGCCAATGTCGGCCACATAACCAGCCGTCCAGTCCGTCATGGATTTCGTCTCTTTGTGATTGGTGTAAACAATTTTTTGGTGACTATAGCACTTGCCTGTCAGGCGGAATAAGGGTGGATATCTACTAACATACAGGCCTTGAATATCCTGCATATGTACAGGCCTGAACTGCTGCATATGACCCTGTGACCAAGGAAAAAATGAACGGCCCTTTCAGACCCGATGCGACGATTGATGCGCAAAGCGACCCTGTTATGCATGACTTGAACGAAAGGATTTTGGTGACGGGCGCAACGGGCTTCGTCGGCCGTGCCGTCGTTCAGCAACTGGCCGACACCTTGGGGGGGCTGCATGTTGTGGCTGCCGTTCGCACATCGAGCTTGCCAAATGCTTTGCCACACGGATTAACGAACACATTATCAAACACCGATGCCTTACCCAGCGCAGATTACACGGCAGGCACGGGCTGGCCGGAAGGCATCAAGGTCGTTACGGTTGGCGACCTTGACAGCACCACCGACTGGTCGGCCACGTTAACGGGCGTGACCACCCTTATTCATTGTGCCGCCCGGGTGCATGTCATGAACGATGCGTCCACCGACCCGTTGCTGTTGTATCGCCGAGTGAACGTCGAAGGCACGCTGGCCTTGGCCCGCCAGGCCGCTGCCGCCGGTGTAAAGCGTTTTGTTTTTGTCAGCTCGATCAAGGTGAACGGTGAAGCGACCGGAGCACACCCAGGGCGAGCCAGCCGTTTGGCCGACACTCCCGAGGCGACCTGCGGGAAGACTGAGGCCGCATCTGGAAAAGCCGAAGCCGCTTTCGCTTTCTCTGAAGACACACCACCCGCACCGGTTGACTCCTACGGGGTGTCAAAACTTGAGGCCGAGCAGGCCCTGTTTGCCTTGGGACGCGAAACAGGTCTTGAAATCGTGGTCGTTCGTCCGCCGCTGGTTTACGGGCCTGGCGTAAAAGCCAATTTCCAGACGCTGATCAAGGTTGTGCGCAAGGGTATTCCACTGCCATTGGCGGCAGTCAGGCACAACCGGCGCAGTCTGATCGCCCTGGACAACCTTGTTGACTTGCTGGTGACCTGCGCCCGCCACCCTCTGGCAGCAAACCAGGTCTTTCTGGCCAGCGATGGCGAAGACCTTTCGACGGCCGACCTGTTGCAACGCCTGGGCCGGGCGATGGGCAAACCGGCCCGACTGTTCTATGTGCCCGAATGGGTGCTGACGTGCGGCGCCCGCGTTCTGGGCAAACAGCAGGCCGCGCAGCGTTTGCTGGGCAGCCTGCTGGTAGACTCGTCCAAAGCACGCAACCTGCTGGGCTGGACGCCGCCTGTTAGCGTTGATGAAGGCCTGCGCCGGGCCGTTGAACGCCAGGTTTGAGCACCATGCATGCCTTGCTACGGTTGGAGATTAATACCCAAGGAGGCATAATCAATACGCTGGTAAATTTGGATATACCGACGGTTTGCCCGGTTCAGCCCT
>JAAYID010000435.1 GCA_012744285.1 Alcaligenaceae bacterium | reverse complement strand
GGCAAACCTCTCGTCTTACTGAACAATTATTGTCACTGGCACATGCCAGCCGGAACGAGGCGTCACCCTGGGCCCGCATTGATCTGAACGTACTTGCCAGGGAGGTCGTCTTGCAGTATGGTATTCAGGGCAGCCAGAGAGGTTCGGCGCCCTCCGATTTTTATGACATCGCTATTGCGCCCGATCAATTTGAATTGACGCGTGTTCATCGGTTCAAGCTGATCGGAGATTACTTGGGGTGAGTCGAAGTGTTGGCCGCTGGCCCGACTGTATTCCGCGTTGAAGTCTAGTCCAACGCTATCCAATTGTGTCCAGACAGAAGTCGTTGCCGTACGTCGGGTTGCAAGCGCTCCCGTTTCAGTAGATCCATAAATTTCGATTACCGGACCCTTGATCAGCATTTCTGTATTTTGCGCTATTTCGTCGGACAGCGGCATGGTTGATGTCAATGCCACTGAACATGACTCCAGTTTTACTGCGGCTCGTGACAGAGCCTGAAGGTGCAGTGGTGTTGCAATCCATGCCGCTTTACCGTGTCGGTAGGTCATTGCGTCTTGGATATCGGCGGGTAACAATGGTCGTCGGTCGATCACCGGTTTGTTGAATGTGATTGAAAGCATCAGCATTGTTTCGATACCGAACATATGCTGCGGTGGGACGCTGCTGACGATATGATCGAACGCTTCAAGGTTCTCGGAGGGTGATCTGGTAAGGGTTTGCCCCAGTCTGGAGCCAAGCTGCAAGGCACCAGCGAACAGCTGTGCCAAAGAGCGAGATCGCGGTTCTGGCGCTCCAGTGCTTCCCGAGGTGTAAAGTGTTATTCGCGCTTCGTCCAGGTTGGTTTCCCAACTCAGGCGGGTGTCTGGTTGTATTTGTTGGGCCAGGGAGCAGGGCAGACAATGCAACCATGGGGTGTTGATGTCGGTACGGACGTCATTGTCTGTGATCAGAAGCACGGGTTGATTGGTCAGAGAAATGACCCGGTGAAGATCCGCTGCTCCTCGTGATGGGGGGAGGACGAGCGTCAAATTCCGGCGCAGCGTGGCTACCCAGGTTATCAGGAACGCAAGATATGATGAGCACAGGTTGCAAACGGCATGCCCTTCAGGTAGCCGAGGCGCAAGGGCAAGAGCCGCACGATGGATTTCTCTCCATGTCCAGTCGCGCTCAGATTGAATAACTGCAGTTTGGTCCAGGCAATCTGTTGCGCCGAGCAAGGAGGCCATGTGTGATGTCGTGGCCAATGGGAGTGCAGCTCTCACGGCTCTGGCGGGTCTGAAAGAGTAATAGCCGTCTTTGCATTCCAGATCCGCCATGTGTCTGCGATTTGGGTGGGCAGGTCGGGAAAGGCTATGCCCTTGAACAGATGGGGCCTTAGCCAGTACTCAATCAGAAACAGTAGTGCTGAACCCGCACCAGCGAACATGCTTCGAAGCAACGTGTGTTGGTCTGTTACAAAGAATGAGATCAGCAACAAGAGAAAATAAGCACACCAAAGCGCCGTCAGAAACCGGGTGTAGCGACAGAGTCCAGGCGTTAGCTGTGGAGTGCTGACACGTGCAATTTGCTCAATGAGGGGGATTTTTTGGTGTTGTAGTGTTTTGCCGAAGCGCCACGCCAGCCAACCCAGAATACAAAGGGTTGGCCAGCTCCAGGGCGAAGGAATAACCACCATTGCACTGACGAAAGGTGATGTCAGGCCTCAGGCCTGAACCGTTGTGCTGCTGTTAATGTAGCTAGCCAGGTTTTCAAGTGACCCGAATATCTGTTCGATATCCGGGTTGTCTGCCTTGATTTTGAGACCAAACTTCTGCTGGATAATAAGAGCAATTTCAAGCATATCCAGCGAGTCCAGACCGAGGCCGTCGCCGAATAGCGTCGCATTCAGGTCAACGAGCTGGGGGTCAACATCTTCCAAGTCTAGAGCGTCTACGAAAAGTATGGCAAGTTCTCGGGCTGTAACTGTCATGGTTATTCAAAATAAAGCTGTTTACTGTGCAGCCAGTTGAACTTCTATGGCCCGGGTCAAGTTTGTAATCCAGCCGTTATAGTTTTTGTGAATGGTGCCGTTGTTGGCATTAAGATTCTGACTGCTCACGTAGTTGATGCTGTAGCTCTGTGGCGAGTAAGGGATATCAATAACGGCAGTATGCGATCGAAGGTGAAGGGTGCCTGTCAGTTTGTTGGGGCCTGCATCCTTCATGACCCATCCTAATGAAGCACCGGCACGAACGATAGCTTCACGGACTTGGGCAGCACTGAGTTGTTTCGCTGAAGATGTTGTGACGGGGGCATTGTTTACGTTGTAGATAGGAGCGGCGCAGCCAACAACTGCGGCTAAAAGTGTCAGCGCCAAGGCGCGTTTAAGCATTTTCATAGGTATCCCCTCAGTTGGAGTTTTCAATAAAACAGTTTCAGTGAGCGGCTGGATGATAACAATTTGTATAGCGTGTATCAACTTGTTTGTCGGTCCAGCACTTACCCCAACCACCCGTCATCATCGACAATAGTACGTATCGCCGTTAATTTGACCACTCCTTCACCAAAGCTGCCGCCGACAGGGTTGAAGACGTCAAGGTAGAAGTACTCGTCCCGTTCCGGTCGGGTGTCGCCAATGACTTCGACAGGAATGACCGCCTTGTTTTCATTCGGGTACAGGTTAAGCGTTCCATTGACCGCAATATAGTCTTCGTTGGCTTCGGCTGTGCCGTTTCGCGTCGAGTAGTCAATACTCAGGATTTCATTCGGATCACTGCGAACGCCCGTGAATTGCAGCAGGAAGTACGCGTAGCTGGTGCCGG
>JAAYID010000434.1 GCA_012744285.1 Alcaligenaceae bacterium | reverse complement strand
ATTGCCGAATGGGATCGCAAACTGCCGGGGCGGTCGTGGAATGTATTTGCCGCGCTGGGCCACGTCGTGCCGTCGCACCTGATGGACAGCCGAATTTTTGATTTTGCCGGGTTACACGCCGACGGCGATGCTGATGAAAATGGCGACACAGCCTTCGATACTGAAGATTTCAGTGAGACGCTGCCAAGACAACCCGACGATGAGGCCGACGAGATCAATCTGGCAGCACCAGGCACCGCCCCCGCGTCAAACCAGGGCACGCCAGGCGGCGAGGCTGCACGCAAGGTCTTTACACTGAATGTGATCAATGACCTTCAGGCGTCAAAGTAAGATCACCTTCCGGGCCGGATGGGAAGCATACTTACGTACCTTCCCAGCGCGGGCCCTGAACGTCAATATTGACCAGTTCAAGCACCCGGGCCACGGTGTGGTCAACCATTTCTTCTATGGATTTCGGGTGATGATAAAACGCCGGCAATGGCGGGAAAATCACCCCGCCCATTTCGGTAACTGACGTCATATTGCGCAGATGCGCCAGATTCAGCGGCGTTTCACGCACCATGAGTACCAGGCGACGACGCTCTTTAAGAGTGACATCGGCCGCACGGGTGATAAGGTTGTCGGAAAACCCGTACGCCACGGCCGCCAGTGTGCGCATTGAGCACGGCACTACCACCATGCCAGCGGTATCAAAACCACCACTGGCCAGCGTGGCGCCCACATCGCGAAAACTGTACACCCGATCAGCCATGTCGTGCACCGCCTTGCGATCAAGGTCAAGCTCGTACTTGATGTTCAAAACGCCCGACGGTGACACCACCAGATGGGTTTCAATGTCAGGCGCGCGTTCACGCAACACCTGAAGCATGCGCACGGCATAAATGGAACCGGTTGCCCCGGTAATGCCGATAACCAGACGACGCTTAGCCAACAGCGCCTGCCTCTTTCAGAACCTGGACAAGTTCGCCCGATTCAGCCATTTCAGCCAGGATATCGGAACCTCCGATAAATTCACCAGCAACATAGAGCTGGGGAATGGTGGGCCAGTTTGAGTATTCTTTGATGCCCTGACGCACTTCTTCGTCTTCGAGCACATTGACCGTCACCAGCTTGCTGACGCCTGACGCTTTCAGCAATTGAATGGCACGCCCCGAGAAACCGCATTGCGGGAACTGCGCCGTGCCTTTCATGAACAACACGACCGGGTTGGCCGTAACGGTTTCTTTAATGAAATCTTGAACATCACTCATGGTGCACTCTTTAAATTAAATAAGGTCTATTATAAATATCCGCCGGAAATACGTTCGATTCCCGCAAGGTCTGTAAGGCTTTCGACCCGGTTGAAGCCGGCCTTGACCAGCTGTTCACGCACAGCTGCCGCCTGATCCCAACCGTGCTCCAGCCACAGGGCACCGCCCGGTTTTAGCCAGGCGTTCGCCCCACCGATGATGGCCTTCAGGGCAGTTAGCCCATCATGACCGTCAGTCAATGCGCCCACAGGCTCAAAACGCAAATCACCCTGGGTCAAATGGGGGTCATCAGCGCGAATATAAGGCGGGTTGGAAACAATCAGGTCAAACAAATCAGTGCCGGGCGGCAAGGCGTCGTACCAGCTGCCAGCATGAAAAGTGACTGCCGCCCCCAGGTTACGGGCATTTGTTCGGGCCACTTCCAGCGCCTGCAGGCTGGCATCTGTGGCCGTAACGCACGCCTGCGGGCAGGCCAGCGCCACTGAAACCGCAATGGCACCACTACCCGTACCCAGATCCAGCACACGCACTGACGGTTGCTGACGGACCATATTGACGGCCCCTTGCTGACGGGTTTGTTCCGCTGCCAGCAAACGGATGCAAGCCACAGCCGTTTCAACCAGCACTTCAGTATCCGGACGTGGAATCAGCACACCCGGCCCCACCTGAAAATCGTGTCCCATGAACTCGCGTACACCTACCAGATAAGCCATGGGCTCACCCGCCTGACGCCGTAGCTCGAGCGCCCTGAAGCGGGCGACGCAAGATTCGTCCAGAAGATCAGTGTCGTGCGCGACCAGCCACGAACGTGACACGTTCAGCACCTGCTGCAACAACATCTGGGCTTCCAGTCGCGGCAACAGCGTTGCTTTCAGCAGCTCGCGAACACAGGTCATGCGAACGATCCTGACACAATGTTTACCCCATACACCAAAAAGGTCACTGGGCTGAACCCGTAACAATCCTGCTTCATGGCTGACTCACGCCTCACTCATGGCGGCCAGCAAATTGGCTTGATGCTCGGCACGCAGCGCACTGGTCAGCTCGTCAAGGTCACCTTCCATGATGGCGCCCAGCTTGTACAAGGTCAGGTTGATGCGATGGTCGGTAACGCGACCCTGCGGGTAGTTATACGTGCGAATACGCTCGGAACGATCGCCCGACCCCACGAGACTCTTGCGCTCGGCCGCTTCCTTGCTTT
>JAAYID010000433.1 GCA_012744285.1 Alcaligenaceae bacterium | reverse complement strand
TTCTACGACAGGCAGACCCGAAATACCGTGCTGGCGCTGCAACGCAATGGCGTCGCGTACTTTCATGGTGGGCGTGACGGTGACCGGGTCGATGACAATACCGAACTCGTGGCGCTTGACCCGTGCCACCTCTTGCGCCTGGCGGTCGGCCGTGAGGTTTTTGTGAATAATGCCAATACCGCCTTCCTGTGCCATGGCAATGGCCAGACGCGCCTCGGTAACGGTATCCATGGCGGCTGACACCAGCGGGATGTTCAGGCTGATATCGCGCGTGAATTGGGTGGCAAGGGAAGTATCGCGAGGCAGGACCTGTGAAAAGGCCGGGACTAACAACACATCGTCGAAGGTTAGCGCTTTTTTGATGAGACGCATGCAATTACTCCGTGTGCAAAGCAAGATTATACGCTGTATGCCTTAGCCCAACCAAACGCGGGCGTTGCGGAACATACGTAACCAGGGACTGAATTCACCACCGTCATCAGCCTGCCCCCAGTGCTCGGGCGACCATGACATCATGACGTTGCGAGTCACCCGTTCGGGGTGCGGCATCATGATGGTGAAGCGGCCATCGGCCGTGGTGACGCCGGTTAAACCACCGGCGCTGCCGTTGGGGTTATAGGGATAGGTTTCGGTGGCACTGCCGGTATTGTCGACGTAACGCATGGCCGCCAGGACTTGGCTGGCATCACCTTGGGCGGCAAAATTGGCGAACCCCTCGCCGTGTGCCACAGCAATGGGGGCTTGCAGACCGGCCATGCCCTTGAAGAACAAGGACGGGGAATCGGGAATTTCAACCATCGACAAGCGGGCTTCGTACTTTTCAGACTGGTTGCGGGTAAAGCGCGGCCAGTGCTGCGCGCCCGGAATCATGCTGGCCAGCGCCGCCATCATCTGGCAACCGTTGCAGACGCCAAGCGCGAACGTGTCGGAACGACCGAAGAAGGCAGCAAACTGGTCGGCCAGTTGTGCATTGAAGCGAATGGTACGCGCCCAGCCTTCACCGGCACCCAGCACGTCGCCGTAGCTGAAACCACCCACCGCGACCAGACCCTGCACGTCATCCAGACGCACCCGGCCCGACAGCAAGTCGGTCATGTGAACGTCCCAGGATTCGAAGCCAGCCTTGTCAAAGGCCCAGGCCATTTCCACCTGGCTATTGCAGCCTTGTTCGCGCAAAATCGCCATGCGCGGACGTGCGCCTTTGGCGATGAAGGGCGCGGCGATATCGTCTTGCGGATTGAACGCCACCTTGGGACTGAAACCAGGGTCTTCAGTGTTGGCCCAGACGTCGTATTCGGCCTGTGCACACGCGGGGTTGTCGCGCCGCGCCATGATGCGGCGGCTGACCTCGCTCCAGTGAGCGGCCAGTTCACGCCACGCGCGCTGGTAGACACATTTGCCATCTCGGAACACCTGAATTTCATGCTGGGTATTCAACGAACCCACGACATGCGAATGGGCCGATAAGCCCTTTTCACGCAGGGCCTGCAACACGGCATTACGCTGGGCCAACGGCACCTGAATGACTGCACCGGCTTCTTCATTGAACAAGGCCTTGAGCGTGATTTCGTCACGCTGCACAGCCATTTGCTCGGGACGGATTTTGTAGTCACCCCAATCGGCAGCGACGGGATCAATGGTCAGCATGTCGAGATTAAGGGAAACACCCGTGCGCCCGGCAAACGCCATTTCGCAGACGGTGGCCAACAAACCGCCGTCGGAACGGTCGTGATACGCCAGGATATGGCCGGCATCGGCAAGCTCGCGGATCGCTTCAAAGAACGACCGCACCGCCGCCGCGTCTTCCACATCGGGAACAGCATCGCCGACCTGATTGAAGGCATGCGCAAGGATCGAACCGCCCATGCGCTGACGACCTTGTCCGAGATCGATCAGGATCAGGGCCGTGTCGCCCACATCGGTGCGCAATTGGGGGGTGAGGGTTTTGCGGACATCAGCCACCGGCGCAAAGCCCGTAACGATCAGGGAAACGGGCGAAATAACTTCACGGGATTCGCCATTTTCAGACCAGTTGGTGCGCATCGACAACGAGTCTTTGCCCACCGGAATCGACAAATCAAGCTGCTGGCACCATTGGCTGACGGCCGATACCGTGTCATACAGCGCAGCGTCTTGACCGGGCACACCGCAGGCGGCCATCCAGTTGGCCGACAGCTTGATGTCTTTGAGCGAGCGGACATCGGCGGCCACCAGGTTGGTCAGTGCTTCGGTAATCGCCATGCGACCCGAGGCTACGGCGTCGATCATGGCCAGAGGTGTGCGCTCGCCCATGGCCATGGCCTGCCCGCCTGTGGACTCAAAGTCAGTCAGCGTAACGGCGCAATCGGCGACCGGAACCTGCCAAGGGCCAACCATCTGGTCACGGCTGTTCAGCCCACCCACGCTACGGTCGCCAATGGTAATGAGGAACGTTTTGTTGGCAACCGTCGGGTGGCGCAAAACGCGTTCGATGGCCTCGGGCAATGCAATAACAGGCAGATCAAGCGCTTGCGCCACGCCATCCTGGCGTTGCACGTCGCGCGTCATGCGCGGTGGCTTGCCCAGAATGACGTCGATCGGCACATCGACCGGGCGTGTTTCATCGGTTTTGGGCGTGTGTTCAGTAACACCGGGCAAACCTTCGCCCAACGTAACGCGCAACTGACGCTCTTCGGTGGCAACACCGACCACCGCGTAGGGGCAACGTTCACGCGTGGCGATAACATCGAAGCGCGGCAAATCTTGGGGCAAGATCGCCAACACATAGCGTTCCTGAGCCTCATTGCTCCAGATTTCAGCGGCGGACAAGCCCGACTCTTCCAGGTGAACCTGGGTCAATTCAAAAATGGCGCCCCTACCGGCATCGTTGACCAGTTCGGGGAAGGCGTTCGACAACCCGCCGGCACCGACGTCGTGGATGGCAATGATGGGGTTGTTGCTGCCCTGCTGCCAGCAGCGATCAATGACTTCCTGGGCTCGGCGTTCGATTTCCGGGTTACCGCGCTGCACCGAGTCAAAATCAAGTTCAGCAGTGTTGGTACCCACGCTCATGCTGGATGCAGCACCCCCACCCATGCCGATGCGCATGCCCGGACCGCCCAGCTGAATCAGCAAGGCACCCGGCGGGATGGGGTCTTTTTGGGTCAGGCTGTCTTCGATACTGCCCAAACCACCCGCGATCATGATGGGCTTGTGATAGCCCCAGCGCTTGCCGCCAGCCGTTTGCTCAAACGTACGGAAATAACCCGCCAGGTTCGGTCGGCCAAACTCGTTGTTGAAGGCGGCGCCACCCAATGGACCGTCGATCATGATGTCGAGCGGGCTGGCAATGCGGTCGGGCATGCCATGGGAATCGGTTTCCCAGGGCTCAGGCGCGTCATCGAAACGCAGATTCGACACCGTGAACCCCGTCAGACCCGCCTTGGGTTTGGAACCCCGCCCGGTCGCCCCCTCGTCACGGATCTCGCCCCCGTTGCCGGTTGACGCCCCCGGGAACGGCGCGATGGCCGTCGGGTGATTGTGGGTTTCCACCTTCATGAGGGTGTGAACCGTGGCCGGATGATGGCCATAGGCTGTCGCGCCAGGCTGAGCATCGGTACCGAACTGACCGGCGTAAAACAGCGTGGCCGGACCGCCTGACATGATGGCGGCGTTGTCGGAATACGCCACCACCGTGCCCTGCGGCTGCGCAGCGTGTGTGGCACGGATCATGCCAAACAGGGTGTTGGGCTGGGCTTCGCCGTTGATGACCCATTGGGCGTTGAAAATCTTGTGACGGCAATGCTCGCTGTTGGCTTGAGCGAACATCATCAGTTCAACATCGGTAGGATTGCGCCCCAGGCCGGTGAACGACTGCTCGAGGTATTCGATTTCGTCTTCAGACAGCGCCAGACCCAGTTGCTGATTGGCCTGTTCAAGCGCGGCCCTGCCCTGACCGATGACGTCAATGGTTTGAATCGGTTTGCCCGGCAATGAAGCAAACAAGGCCTGCCCGTCGAAGCCGGCGTCGACCACGGTTTCCGTCATGCGGTCGTGCAGACACGACGCAATTTGTGAAAGCTGGTCAGGCGAGATGGACGCCGAACCCAGCAAGCCACGCGACGGCTGGATGGTGTACCGAATACCCCGCTCAATGCGGCGTACGCTGGCCAAACCACAGTTGTGCGCAATGTCGGTAGCTTTGCTGGCCCAGGGCGACACCGTGCCCAGCCGCGGGATGACGCGCAACACCAACGTGTTTTTATCTTCTTTAAGCGAAGACGGGGCGCTGCCGTAATCAAGCAGTTGGCCCAACCGTTCGGCATCCGGGGCCAGGAACCCTGCTTCAACCCAGACAAAATGCTCGTAGCGACCCTGGATATCGGCGACGGGCAACTTCAGTTGGGAAAATTTCTGGAGCAAACGCTCACGACGAAAGGCTGACAAAACAGAGGAGCCAAGAAAATGCTGGATAGAGTTCACGGTGGGACGCGCTAAATGATGGGGGAGACAATCTGTCATTTTAGCCGTTTAAACCGTGCCCGGGCCGGGGAACGGGTAGCTGACCTCGAGAATGTCGAGTTCGTCAATGCCCGCAGGGGTGCGCAAGCTAATGGTATCGCCTTCGCGGGCCTTGATCAGTGCACGCGCGACAGGTGAAATCCAGCTGATTCTCCCTTGCAACGGTTCGGCCTCGTCCACGCCGACAATCGTGACCCGATGCTCTTCACCCGCTTTGTCGCAATAAACCACGGTGGCCCCGAAGAAGACCTGATCGCGGTTGGGTTGTTGCGACGGGTCGACAACCTCGGCCTGCTCAAGGCGTTTGGTCAGAAAACGCATGCGACGATCAATTTCACGCAAACGCTTTTTACCGTACAGATAATCACCGTTCTCAGAGCGATCACCGTTGGAAGCTGCCCAGGACACGACCTGAACCACTTCGGGACGCTCGACCGTCATCAAATGGGCCAACTCGGCACGCAAACGCTCGTAACCCTGAACGGTCATGTAATTTTTGGTGCCCTGGGGCAAGGCCACCGCTTCAGGGCCCAGATCGTCATCATCGTCGTTGTCAGATTCTTTGGTAAACGCTTTGCTCATGGGGTGACCGGTCAAAATTGGAATCAAGGGACAATGTTAGCGTAATCGTCAATTACGCCTGTATTAAATGCCTGGGGGTACCGGCATATGAAGCAGGAAGCGTCATTGACGGTCTTTGAAACGGCCATCATCACAGGCCTGCCCCAACGCGGCCAGGCCGCCGACGGGCAGTTCAAGGACAGATGTGGCACCCCTGCACCAGCAGAACCGGTTGGGACGCAGGGCACAGACCCTTTTCACCGGTTGCATGCGTTCGTCAAGAAACAACACATCGATCGGATACGACATACCCAGCGTATGAATTGCATGGCAAGGATGCAGCCAAAGCGCTTGCCCAAGGACCAGGGGTGGTCGCCCCAACAAACCGCTTAGCCGGCACCAGACCGATGTGGCAAGAATGACATCCATCCTGTCTGTGCCGGACTAAAAGTCGACGGCCAGCAGCTTCATGCCAATCGGAAAGCCGATGACCAGAAACGTGCATGGAAAAATGCAGGTCACCATCGGGAACAGCATCTTCACGGGTGCCTCAAGCGCCAGTTTTTCTGCCCTCAGAAACCGTTCATTACGCCGTTGTTCAGACTGGGCACGCAAAATTGGCCCCAGACTCATGCCTAACTGGTCGGCTTGCTCCATGGCCATCACCCATTGAGCCACCTCGGGCAAACCGGTACGTGCGGCAAACGTTTTCAAAGCCACCATGCGGGGCACACCGGCACGCATGTCAGACAATGCACGGGACAAGATCTGCTTGAGGCCACCGTCGGGCCCATGAGCGGCCGCCTGCAACAACGCCCCCTGCAGATTCAACCCGGCCTCAACGCACAATGTCGTCATGTCGAGCAAAAACGGAAACGTCCTCAACATGTCAAGCTGCCGCCCCCGGGCACGCCGTTTAAGCCGGCTGACCGGCAAACTGGCAAAGACTGCACCTGACACCAACCCAGGTGCCAGCATCGCCCAAATGGCTTCAACCCCCAGTGCATGGGCGACGAAGACACTGCCTGCAAACCCGCCCAGAAAAGCCAGCGCACCCAGAGCCACAATGTGCTCGGGAAGGCAATCGGCGTCGAGCCCGGCCAGCTCTGACAGATGCGCAAGACGCTGCCTTGCGGCCCAGGTCACGAAAGGCCGGCAAAGCATCGAGACGGCATGAACCCAGGGCCACAAGAGGCCCATCCGCGCACGGAACCCGCCCGGATTAACCGAAGGCTGATCATGCGCCCATGGACTGGCCAGCATCAGCAAAATGCACCCCAGACTTAAACCAGCACCGCCAATACTCAGCCAGAACAGCATAATCGCCCCTATACCCGGATATTGACAATCCGGCGAATCATGAACAGCCCCGCACCTTCGAGTAACACAATGGCAGCGATGACCACCCAGCCCAGAACGCTGTCCCAAAGCAAGCTCATTGCTTCGGGCTCAAGGTGATACAGCACCACAGCAAGCAAAAGAGGCAAAGCGGCCATCACCCAGGCTTGCATCCG
>JAAYID010000432.1 GCA_012744285.1 Alcaligenaceae bacterium | reverse complement strand
GGCTCGGGTTGCAAGGTCACGCCCCAGGCCTGCTCGAACTGGTGGCGTACGGCGTCGTCGGACACATGTCGATACCCCGGCAGTTCATGCGGGAACGAGCCCATGTCGCATGAGCCTTGTACATTGTTCTGGCCGCGCAGTGGGTTCACCCCCACGCCCTCACGACCGATGTTGCCGGTGGCCATGGCCAGGTTGGCTATGGCCATGACGGTGGTCGACCCTTGGCTGTGTTCGGTAACCCCCAGGCCGTAGTAGATAGAACCGTTACCGCCGGTGGCAAACAACCGGGCGGCACCGCGAACGGTTTGTGCATCGACACCGGTGGTCTCGGCCATGGCTTCAGGCGAGTTTTCCGCACGCGACACGAATTCGCGCCATTGCTCGAAGGCTTTGGTTTCGCAGCGTTCAGCCACAAACGCCTCATTGATCAGGCCTTCTGTGGCAATGACGTGGGCCAGGGCCGTCAGCAGGGCGGTATTCGTACCAGGGCGAACCGGCAGGTGGAAATCGGCTTTGATGTGTGGCGCGTCAACCAGCTCAATGCGGCGCGGGTCAATGACGATCAGTTTGGCACCTTCACGCAGGCGGCGTTTCAGGCGCGAGGCAAACACCGGGTGGGCGGCGCTGGGGTTGGCCCCCATCAGGATGACCACATCGGTATGCATGACCGAGTCGAAAGTTTGTGTGCCGGCCGACTCGCCCAGTGTGGTCTTCAGCCCATAACCGGTCGGTGAGTGGCATACGCGGGCACATGTATCTACGTTGTTGGTGCCAAATGCAGCACGGACCAGTTTTTGAACCAGGTAGGTTTCTTCGTTGGTGCAGCGCGAAGATGTAATGCCGCCGACAGAATCACGACCATACTGTTGCTGGATGGCGCGGATCCGCGATGCCGCGTAGGTCAGGGCGTCGTCCCAGCTGACTTCGCGCCAGGGGTCGGTGATTTTCTCGCGGATCATGGGCTTGAGCACCCGGTCTTTGTGGGTGGCGTAGCCCCAGGCAAAGCGGCCCTTGACACAGGCATGCCCCCGATTGGCCTTGCCGTCTTTCCAGGGCACCATGCGCACCACTTCCTGGCCTTTCATGTCGGCCTTGAAGCCGCAGCCCACGCCGCAATAGGCACAGGTCGTGACCACCGAGTGTTCGGGCTGGCCCATCATGATGACGGTTTTTTCCATCAGTGACGAGGTGGGGCAGGCCTGGACACAGGCGCCACACGAGACACAGTCAGATTCAAGAAACGGGTCGTTTTGCCCGGCGGTGATGCGTGACTCGAACCCCTTGCCGTCGATGGTCAGGGCGAACGTGCCCTGAATGTCTTCGCAGGCCCGTACGCACCGGCTGCACACAATGCATTTTGAGGGGTCGTAGGCAAAATAGGGGTTGGAGGTGTCGGTGGTGTCGTTCAGGTGGTTGGCCCCATCGAACCCGTAACGTACGCCGCGCAAGCCGACAACGCCGGCCATGTCTTGCAGCTCGCAGTCACCGTTGGCCGGACAGGTCAGGCAATCGAGTGGGTGATCGGAGATATACAGCTCCATGACGTTACGACGTAAATCATGGAGCTTTTTGTTTTCAGTGCAGACCACCATGCCTTCTTCGACAGGGGTTGTACACGAGGCCGGATAGCCGCGACGGCCTTCAATCTGCACCAGGCACAGGCGGCACGAACCGAAGGCATCCAGCGAATCGGTGGCGCACAGTTTGGGGATGTTGACCCCCAGTTCGGCTGCCGCGCGCATGACGGACGTGCCGGCGGGCACCCGGCAGGCATGACCGTCGATGGTGAGGTTGATCATCTGGGTGCTGACACTGGCGGGTGTGCCCAGGTCGCGATCACGTTTGGCAATGGTTTCCAGCATGTTGGGCTCCGGTTCAGGCAGTGGTTGGTGTGGGTGAGCCCAGACCGAAATCTTCCGGGAAGTGGTCAAGCGCAGACAAGACCGGGTAAGGAGTCATGCCGCCCAGTGCGCACAGCGACCCGGCCAGCATGGTGTCGCACAGGTCGCGCAATAAATGGACCTGTTCGGTGCGTTGGTGGTTGGCGCGGATTTTCTGGATGACTTCGGTGCCACGTACGGCGCCGATGCGACAGGGAGTGCATTTGCCGCATGATTCGACGGCACAGAATTCCATGGCGTATTCGGCCATGTGGGCCATGTCGACCGTGTCGTCGAAGGCCACGATGCCGCCGTGGCCGACCATGGCATTGATGCCGATATAGGCCTCGTAATCAAGCGGGGTGTCCCATTGTGATTCGGGCAGGTAGGCCCCCAGCGGGCCACCGACTTGAACCGCTTTCAGGGGGCGGCCCGAGGCGCTGCCGCCGCCAAAGTCGAAGAGCAGTTCACGCAGGGTAATACCGAAAGCGCATTCGACCAGCCCGCCTTGCTTCAGATTGCCGGCCAATTGGAAGGGCAACGTGCCTTTCGAACGGCCCATGCCGTAGTCGCGATAGAATGCGGCGCCTTTGGCCAGAATGACGGGTACGGTCGCCAGTGACATGACGTTGTTGATGACCGTGGGCTTGCCAAACAGGCCCTTGATGGCGGGCAGGGGGGGCTTGGTCCTCACCAGCCCGCGCTTGCCTTCGATGCTTTCGAGCATCGAGGTTTCTTCGCCGCAAATGTAGGCGCCGGCACCCACACGGACTTCGAGGTCGAAGTGCCGCCCGCTGCCGCCAATGTCGTGACCCAACCAACCCACGGCGCGCGCGTTGTCAATCGCGCTGTTCAGGGCAGCGATGGCGTGCGGATATTCCGACCGCACGTAGATGTAGCCGTAGGTAGCCCCTACGGCCATACCTGCAATGGTCATGCCTTCAATCAGGGTGTAGGGGTCGCCTTCCATGAGCATGCGGTCGGAAAACGTACCCGAGTCGCCTTCGTCGGCATTGCAGGCGATGTATTTCTGGTCTGCCGGTGTGTCAAGGACGGTTTTCCATTTGATGCCGGTGGGGAATGCTGCGCCCCCACGGCCACGCAAGCCCGAGTCGGTAACTTCGGCAACGATTTGTGCCGGTGTCAGGGCAATGGCGCGTTTCAGGCCTTCAAAACCACCGTGGGCCTGGTAATCGGTCAGGCTGAGCGGGTCGGTGATGCCAACGCGCGCAAAGGTCAGGCGTTGCTGGTTCTTGAGATAGGGGATTTCTTGTGTGAACCCGTGGCATAGAGGGTGATCTTGCCGGCCCAGATGCCAGCCCGCGTCGAACAGGGTCGGGACATCGGTGGCATCGACCGGGCCAAACGCTATGCGCCCGTCGGGTGTTTCGACTTCAACCAGTGTTTCCAGCCACAGCAGGCCATGCGAGCCGTTGCGTATGATGTGAGTAACGATGCCGCGTTGTGCCGCCTGAGCCGCAATGGCTTCGGCCACGGCATCGGCCCCAACCGCCAGGGCGGCGGCATCTTTGGGCACAAAAAATGTGATGGCGTGTGTCATGGTCAGACCCCTTTTTCCGCCAGAAGGCGATCTATTTTGGAGGGGGTGATGCGTGCGTGAGGCTGGCCGTTGAGCATGATGGCCGGTGATTGCGCACACAGGCCCAGGCAGTAGACCGGCTCAAGTGCCACCTTGCCATCGGTGCTGTGTTCGTGGAAATCACAGCCCAGTTTTTTGCGGGTGTGGTCGATCAGGGCATTGGCCCCCATGGCTTGACAGGATTCGGCACGACAAATTTCCAGAGTGATACCGGCCGGTGCCGCCTGGCGAAAATGGGGATAAAAGCTGATCACTCCGTGCACTTCAGCACGTGAAAGCTGCAGCGCGTTCGCCAGCATGGGGACAGCCGCCTCGGGGATATGCCCAAGCTGGTGCTGGATGTCGTGAAGGATGGGCATCAGGTTGCCGGGTTGTCCGGCGTGGCGCCCAAGGGCCTGTTCGGTGGCCAGGCGTACCGGGTCTTCCAGGGTTGGCATGCAGAGTCCTTTGAGGAATTCGGGTGCTTTATTATGTTTATTCGTGCATAATAAAAAGTCTTTATTTACCGTAATCTACCGCGTCATGCGCGATGATTCAATATGAAATAAATGTCATATAAATTCCAGGCCCGTCTGAATGCAGCGTGGTCGCTTGAAGCGCCTGACGGTACCGCATTCGCGCTCGACGACATCTTGCGTTTGTTGTCGGCCATTGAAACGACCGGCAATATCTCCGGGGCCTGTCGCGATTGCGGGTTGTCATACCGCCACGCATGGGGGTTGTTGCGGCGTGCCGAGCTGGTGTTTGAAACGGCGTTGCTCGATACGAACCGGCGCCAGGGCACACGCCTGACTGATTTTGCCCGGCATTTGCTGTGGGCACATCGCCGCACCGAGGCCCGGCTTGAACCGACATTGCAAAGCCTGTCGTCCGAACTCCAGGAAGCGATTGAAAGCCTTTATCCGCAACACCGGCCCCGGTTGCGTTTGCACGCCAGCCACGGGTTTGCCGTGGAAGGTCTGGTGCAGCAGGCGGGCAGTCATGATGTGCTTACAATAGAATTGCGCTATCGCACCGCAACCGAAGCGTTGGCTTCTTTGAATCGCAATGAATGTGATCTGGCCGGTTTTCAGGTGCCGGCAGGCGAGTTTCAGGCCCCGATTCTGGCGCATTACAGCCCGTGGCTTGATCCGGACCGTCACTGCCTTATCTACCTGGCACAGCGCGATACGGGCATGTTTGTCCAGCCCGATAACCCACGGAACATCCACGACATTGCCGATCTGGTCAAGCCGGGTGTACGGTTCGTGAATCGTCAGGTGGGGTCCAGCACGCGTCTGTTGGTGGGTTTGATGCTTCAACGTCTGGGCATCGACCCCGTCCAGGTCAACGGTTACGATACCAGCGAATTTACGCATCTGGCGATTGCGGCGCATATTGCCAGTGGCATGGCCGATGTGGGCATTGGCGTCGAGACGGCGGCCTGGCGGTGCGGGCTGGCGTTTATTCCGTTGGCTAAAGAGCGTTACTATTTTGCGGTCAATCAAGACAGTCTGTCGTCCCCCCGCATGCAGGCGTTGCTGGCCCTGCTGAACGGTGAGCCTTACCGGCAGTTTGTGGCCGGGCTGGTGGGGTATGACGCCGGACATA
This sequence comes from Alcaligenaceae bacterium, assembly GCA_012744285.1. GTDB lineage: Bacteria > Pseudomonadota > Gammaproteobacteria > Burkholderiales > Burkholderiaceae_B > Neopusillimonas > Neopusillimonas aromaticivorans. The sequence goes on along the minus strand of JAAYID010000432.1, from coordinate 5,017 downwards.
TGGGCAGGGTCATGACGCTCGACGAGGCGTTTCCTGATACCCTGCCACCAGGAGGCAAGCGGTAATGGCAACTGACAAAAGCATAAAAAAAGTGATTTTCATGGCCAAGGGGGTGCCCGATGCGCCGGGAGAATTGCCTTTCATGGACTGGCACCCGGGTCAAGCCCCTGTAGACACGTTGCGGCGTCCGTTACGTGATTTGCGCATTTCGGTCACCGACCGGTGCAATTTTCGCTGCACCTATTGCATGCCGCGTGACGTATTCGACGCTGATTATCCGTTCATGCCGCATTCGGCATTGCTCAGTTTCGAGGAAATCACACGCGTTGCACGGGTGGCCATGCAGCTGGGGGTTCGGAAAATTCGCCTGACCGGTGGCGAACCACTGCTGCGCAAAGATATTGAAAAGCTGGTGTTCATGTTGTCACAGCTGCGTACCCCCGAGGGCAAGCCGCTTGAACTGACGCTAACCACTAATGGCACCTTGCTGCGCAAAAAGGCGCAAGCTCTGAAAGATGCCGGGTTGCGCCGGGTAACGGTCAGCCTTGACGCGCTTGATCCGGTCTTGTTCGAGCGCATGAGCGACAGCCAGGTTGCGGTTGAAACCGTACTCGCTGGCATCGAGGCGGCTGCGCAGGTCGGGCTGGCGCCGGTCAAGGTCAATATGGTGGTCCGTAAAGGGTTGAACGATGACCAGATCCTGCCGATGGTGCGGCATTTTCGCGGTACCGGTCACGTGCTGCGGTTCATCGAGTACATGGACGTAGGTTCGACCAATGGCTGGAACATGTCCGAGGTGATGACCGGGCGGGCCATGCTGGATCTGATTGGTTCGCATTTTCCGGTGGAGCCGGTGCAGGCCGACTATGCTGGTGAAGTCGCTGAACGCTGGCGCTACCTGGATGGTGCCGGTGAAATCGGTGTCATCACCAGTGTTTCTCATCCCTTTTGCCGCGACTGTTCGCGTGCGCGCATGTCCCCCGAGGGCAAGCTGTACCTGTGCTTGTTCGCCGACCAGGGCTACGACCTGCGCTCGGTGGTGCGCGCCACCGACTCTGACGAGATTCTGGCGGGTCATCTGGCCGGCATCTGGTCTGGCCGTACCGACCGGTACTCTGAATTGCGCGGCACCGCCGCCCAGCCGCGCACCAAAATCGAAATGAGTTATATCGGTGGTTGAGCGCCATCACATCACCGGCCTCATTCTGGCCGGTGGCCGTTCGTCCCGGTTCGCAGGCCACGATTCTGCCGCTGAAGCCGTTGACAAGGGGCTGGCCCTTTTGGACGGCCAGCCGCTGGCGGCCCATGTCCAGCACTACATGGCTGAACGGGTTGGGCCGCTGTGGATCAGTGCCAATCGTCATCAATCAGATTATCGGCGGTTTGGTGAGGTGTTGCCCGACGACCCGGCTTACGGTACGTACGCCGGCCCGCTGGCCGGTGTGGCCACGGCCCTGAAACGCTTGCAAACCCCGTGGTTGCTGACGCTGCCCGTTGATACCCCCTGTTTGCCCGATGACCTGGTCACACGGCTGGCGGCCCGCGCGGCGCAAGGGGCCTTGCTGGTCAGTGCCACTACGGAGCACGGTGCGTTTCCGTTATGCATGCTGGTGCACCGTATCCTGGCCATGTCATTGCACAACGCCTTGTTGGCCGGTCAGCGTAAGGTGAGGGCATGGCAGGTGGATGTCGGCGGTGTTGAGGTGCAGTTTGATGCGCAGGGCGTTACGTTCTTCAATATCAACACTGTGCATGACCTGGACATCGTGCGGGGCGGTAGTCAGCGCGGCAGGGACGTAAAGCCCGAGCCGAGGGCGAACATTTGGCCGGAGTGTAAAAACACGTCCAGCCCTAACGCGTCGTCAGGATAGCCAGTGCGCAAAGTCGTAGTAGGCGACGACATCGTCGTCAGATACCGTGGTATTGACCGGAATACGCGCCAGCCCCGATGCCCAGGGCAGGGCACTGATAATGGCCGAGCCTTGAAGTTCGTAGGGCACCAGTGCCGGCAGCCCTGAACGCGAGGGTTTGCATTGCACACGCAAAAATTCTTCGCGGGTTTCATGAAACGATTTGCTGGTGCGCAAGCGTCCGTAGCAGATCGGGGGGAACAGGTCGGTACGTCCCTGAAGCCGTCGTACCAGGGGTGACACCAGCAAGCCAAATACCACAAAGGCCGATACCGGGTTGCCCGGCAGGCAGACCACCGGTTTGTTTCTGACCTGTGCCAGCGCTACCGGCTTGCCTGGTTTCATGCAGACACGCCAAAGGTCTAGCGTGCCACCCAGTAATTCGAGGACAGGTTTGACCAGATCTTTTTCGCCCACTGAAACCCCGCCCACGGTCAGCACCAGGTCACACTCGGCCAGCAGGGTCAGGAACGCGCTTTCAATCGCTTCGTGGGTATCGGCCGCGTGCAGGGTCTGGCAAACCACACCCCCTATTTGCGCGACCAGACCGGCCAGCATGGCGCCGTTCGAGTTGTAAATCTGGGCTGGCCCCAGGGGTTGACCGGGGTTCACCAGTTCGTCGCCGGTAGTCAGGATGCCGACTTTCAGGCGGGGATAAACTTTGACTTCATGAATGCCTTGCGAGGCCAGCAAGGCGATCTGGCCGGTGTGCAGCACGGTGCCGGTCGTCAGGATTTGCTGGTCTTGTTCGACATCTTCACCGCGTTTGCGTACGTGTTCGCCAAGAATGGGTACCTGTGTAAGGGTAATGGCACCGTCCTGCTCAACCACATTTTCTTGCATGACGATCGTGTCGGCCCCGTCGGGCATGACGCAACCGGTAAACAGGCGAATGGTTTGCTCGGGTTTCAGCGCTTCAGGGGTTTGCCCGGCAAAGCACCGCTGCTGTACTGGCAGTGCACGTTCGGGGCCGTAATCGGCGAAACGGATGGCATAACCATCCATGGCACTGTTGTCGGCCGGCGGTAAATCGACCCGGGCCACGATGTCCTCGGCCAGCACGCGTCCGAATGCATCGAACAGTGTGCATGTTTCGGTGGTTGAAGGGGCATTGCCCGCTTCGGAAAGCCGGCGCTGGGCGTCATCAAAATCAAGCATGGCAGTGTTCATGGGGTTTAACCGGAAGATTCAAGATAATGGGTGGCAAAGTTGCAGGGGCGATGGGTGCTGTCAAGTTGCTCTTTGATAATGCGCTCGAAGGCTGTGCGGCAGGCACCGGTCGAGCCGGGCATGCAAAAGATCAGCGTGTCGTTGGCTCCGCCGGCGAAGGCGTCAGACTGCAATGTGGAACTGCCGATTTCGAGAAACGACAAATGCCGGAACAGTTCACCGAAACCGGCGATGGTGACATCCAGCAAGGGTGTAATGGCTGCGGCCGTGGCTTTTTGATGCGAATAGCCTGTGCCCCCATTGGTCAGAATGACCTGAATGGCCGGGTCGGCAATCCAGGCACTGATGATTTTGCGCAACTCGTAAATATTGCCGCTGCTGATTTCACGCTGAACGCAGTGGTGGCCGGCCTCGGTCAGCGCGTGTTCCAGGTAGTCACCCGAGGTATCGTTGGCGCGAGTGCGGGTGTCTGAAATGGTCAGTACCGCACAATTCAGACGTATTGGCGGTGTGTCGGGCCTGGTCTTGCTCATGATGGCTCCGTAGTGTCAGGTGACGTATCGGCGCCCCACCGGGCGGTTTTTTCAGCGTCGGTTTCGCGCTGCTGTACCCAAAAGCGTTCGCCGTTTGAAAGCGTTTCGCGCTTCCAGAAGGGCGCGCGTGTTTTCAGGGCGTCGATAATGAACTCGCAGGCCCGGAACGCATCGCCACGGTGAGCGCTGGCAACGCCCACAAATACAATTTGTTCGGCGTTCCCCAGTTCGCCCACACGATGAACGACCACAGGTTCGGGCACATTCCAGCGCTGTTGCGCTTGCGTGCAGATCTCGGTGATTTCACGTTCGCACATGCCGGGGTAGTGCTCAAGAAACAGGGTGCGGGTATGCTGGCCTTCGGCATAATCGCGCACATAGCCAGTGAAGGTCACCAGGGCGCCGGCCTGCCCGGCGGTGCGCGTGCGCAGTTGTGCGGTCAGGTCTGCGGCATTGAAGTCGTCAGTTTGCACCACCACCATATCAGCCCCCGGTAACCGGTTCGAAGACGGCCACTTCGTCGCCCGGATTAATAATGGCAGAGGGTTTGACATGGAACTGGTTGACCGCCAGCTTCAGCCGTTTGGCGGGTGCCAGCTGCGGGTAACGGGATTCAAGCTGAACCAGCCAGTCGGCCCCGGTAACGGGTTCTGCCAACGGCCAGGTTTCAAGTCGTGTGCCGGTCAGTTCGGCAACCTGCGCAAAGTAAAGAACGTTAATTGCTGTGCCATTCACCGCTTTTACCTCCGGATTTGTGAATCAGTCGGATGTTTTCCAGGATGATGCCTTTGTCGGCGGCCTTGCACATATCGTACACCGTCAGTGCGGCCACGCTGCAGGCGGTCATGGCCTCCATTTCGACGCCGGTTTTGGCATCAGTGCGGCAGGTTGAGGTAATGGTAACGCTGTGTGTGGCTTCGTCAAGGGCAAAGTCGACGCCGGCAAAGCTGAGGGGCAGGCTATGGCACAGGGGTATCAGTTCGGCGCACCGCTTGGCGGCCAGAATACCGGCGACACGTGCCGTATTCAGTACTTCGCCTTTGGCATTATCGCGTGCCGTCAGCAGGCCAAAGGCCTGTGCGCTCATGACCACACGCCCCTGAGCCGTGGCGCTGCGCTGGGTGGGGGTTTTATTGCCCACATCGACCATGCGGATCTGTCCGGATTCATCCAGGTGACTGAGAATGGGTTCGTCGTTGTTGCTCATCGTCTCTGCTAATCGTTGTTATGGCATGAAAGACAGATGATATACGCAAGGGGCAGGGCGTGTGGTTTTGTGGCCGACTCAGCGCCTGGATGGCAATGTTCTAGGCATTGGTCAAATTTTCGTCATGGGTTCAATGCCCCAGCGCATTCCGGATACGCGCGTAATCAATGAGCTTGTCATGATGGAACCCTTTAATC
>JAAYID010000431.1 GCA_012744285.1 Alcaligenaceae bacterium | reverse complement strand
TTAAATAAAATTTGAACATATTGTTCATAAATGAACTTTATGCGAACAGATCATTGTGTTCTGTCGCATCGCATGAGTATCCACGGAGACGGCTATGACAACACAACGTATTGGCATTTCAGGGGCAGGTATTGGCGGGTTGACGGTGGCAATTGCACTGCAAAAGCTCGGCAAAGACGTGGTGGTCTATGAGCAGGCCAAGGGCTTTGCGCGTGTTGGGGCGGATATCAATCTGACGCCCAACGCCGTGCGCGCCCTTGACGGCCTGGGTATTGGTGACGCATTGCGCGAAACGGCCGCCCGCCCCACACATCGCATCAGCCGTGACGGGTATACCGGCGAAGAAACATCCCGCATCGAAATGGCACAGGCGGCGCAAGACAAATACGGTGCACCGCAACTGACTTTGCATCGGGCCGACCTGATGCAGGCACTGGAACGTGCCGTACCGCCCGGTACGGTGCAGTTCTCCAGGCGGGTTGCCGCAGTCGAACAGCGCAATGGTCAAGTGCACATTACGTTTGAAGATGGCTCAAACGATGTTGTCGATGTCTTGATTGGTGCTGACGGTATACATTCTTCGGTACGCACGGCCCTGTTTGGCAAGGAAAGTCCAGACTTCACAGGGGTGGTGGCGTATCGTGCCGTCGTGCCGGCTGAAAAGCTTGCGGGTATTCCTAACCTGGATGCTTTTACCAAATGGTGGGGGTCGATTCCCGAAGTACAGATCGTGACGTTTCCGCTTAATCTGGGCAAAGATATTTTTATTTTTGCCACAATTCCCCAGGAGGGCTGGCACCTTGAGTCATGGACGGCACCGGGCGATGTCAGCGAGTTCAAGGCGCTGTATCAAGATTTTCATCCCGAAGCCAGGGCGGTACTTGATGCGTGCGATACCGTACTCAAGTCGGCCTTGTACGTGCGTGATCCGTTGCCGCGCTGGTTTGAGGGGCGTTGCGTCCTGATGGGCGATGCCGCCCATCCCATGATGCCGTTCATGGCGCAAGGGGCGGGTCAGGCGATTGAAGATGCGATCGTGCTGGCTCGTTGTCTGGCTGACCCGTCGTTTACGTCGGTCGAGGCGGCCTTGCAGGCGTTCCAGGACTCACGTCTTGCCCGTACATCACAGATCCAGATTGGTTCGCGCGGTAATAATTGGCTCAAGGCCGGCAGCAACGCCGATTGGGTCTATGCGTACGACGCCTGGGGCGTGCCCTTGGGCGAAGCGGCAGGGCAAGCGGCATGAGCCCTGCATCTCGCGCCCCGGGTTCGGCCGACCCGGCCGATAATTTGACGGCAGGGCTGGTGTCCCCTGTGATTCGGGGTTTGCGGCTTCTCGAGTTCATTGCCCAGGGGGGCAGTACGGAAAATCTTAGCGAAACAGGCCGCTTGATCGATGTCAATCGTGTCACGGTCATGCGCTTGCTGGCGACGCTTGAACACGAAGGCATGATTGAAAAACTGCCGGGTGGCGGGTATCAGGTCGGCTTGCGCTACCTGACCATGGCGGCAAAGGGCATGGGGGGGCATGACCTGATTTCAACCGGGCGGCGCGTGGTTCGCGGGCTCTGCCAGCAGACGGGGCATGCCGCCTACCTGAGTTTGCCAGACGGGCCCGACATCACCTATGTGCTGCGTGAAATGCCCCCGGCTGGCCTGGTCAGTCTGATCACCATAGGCAGTCGTATTGCAGCCTGGCGCGCGGCTCCGGGTCAGGCCATCCTGGCCGCATTGCCGTCCGATGTCCTGACGCGGCGCACCGACTTGGGTGCGCTTGCCGAGTCTGATCCTGACGCTTTTCAAGCACTTGAGATACGCCTGGAGGCAGCAAGAGCCCAGGGGTGTGCCTGGAGTCACTCAGGTCTTGAACAGGGTATCAGTGCGTGCGCTGTTGCCGTGACTGACCGCAGCGGGCAACCGGTTGCCGCACTCAGTGTTGCGGGGCCTGCACAGGCACTGGCCGAAGAAACGGCCCGACGAAACCTCGAGACCACCCTGAAAGCCGCCGGGCAACAATTGTCGACGATTGCGTTCGGCGCCTGAAGCAGCGCCTGAGCCGGAACCAGTTCCAAAACCGGGACAGAGCGCCTGGGCATCCCTGTGTGGTCCAGCTTTGCTCGTGCAGTCTGGGTCAACAAGGCGTGTCAAGCGTCAGGGGCGCGCGTTTAGAGCCAGTGACAGTTCGCGCGCCGACGACATGACCTTGCTGACCAGCATGTCCCGATCAAGCTCAGGGACATGTACAGCGGGAACCGTCATACCCATGGCGGCTACAACTCGCCCGGTTTCGTCAAAAACCGGTGCTGCAATTGACGATATATTCGTCTCGAAAAAACCTTCCTCAAGCACATAGCCTCTGGCCTTGTCGGCCTGCAACAGGCCGAACAGATCAAGCACGCTCGGCGGCGTGTGCGCATTGTAGATCCGCAGGTGTTCCTCCGGATAAAGGGCACGCAGTTCGTCAAGTGTGTGATGGCTGAGCAATACCCGCCCCAGTACGGTGGCGTGTGCCGGCAGCCGTGTACCAATGTGGACAGAGCTGCTGAAAACCGACGCCGGGGCGACTTTCTGCACATAGACAATATCGCGCCCGTCGCGAATGACCAGATTGGACGAATAGCCGGTGTCATTACGCAAGCGCTCGAGGATCGGGCGGCTGAGTTCGGTGATGCTGAGCGAGGCCAGGTATTCGAAGCCCAGGCGCAACACAGC
>JAAYID010000430.1 GCA_012744285.1 Alcaligenaceae bacterium | reverse complement strand
GGTTACGGGGCGTGAGTGGAAAGGCTCGGCGTTTGGCGGCGCACGCGGCCGCACCGATGTTCCGAAGATTGTTGACTGGTATATGGACGGCAAGATCAATATTGATGATCTGATTACGCACAAGCTGAGTCTTGACCAGATCAACGAGGGCTTTGACCTGATGAAGCAGGGCAAGTCGATTCGTTCGGTGGTGATGTACTGATGTGTCAGCGCTGCAGCGCATTTGGAGGGTTGTTTGCCATGGCTGAACTTGAACAGGTCAGTGAGCATCGCTGTTTTGGTGGTGTTCAACGTTTTTACCGGCATGAGTCCATTGCGATCGGCTTGCCGATGCGTTTTTCGGTATTTATTCCTGCGCAGGCGGAATCCGGGCGTGTGCCGGTGCTGTTTTACCTGGCGGGGTTAACCTGCACCGAAGAAACGTTCATGATCAAGGGCGGGGCACAGCGTTTTGCAGCGCAGCACGGGATCATGCTGGTGACTTGCGATACCAGCCCGCGGGGCGCCGGTGTGCCGGGTGAGGACGACAGCTGGGATTTTGGTACGGGTGCCGGTTTTTACCTGGATGCGACCCGGGAGCCGTGGGCCGGGCATTACCGCATGGAAAGCTATGTGGTGGATGAGCTTTTCGGCATTGCCACTACACAGTTGCCGGGCGATTCGTTGCGTGCCGGTATTTTTGGCCATTCCATGGGTGGGCATGGGGCGCTGGTGCTGGCGCAGCGTCACCGTCCACAGTTCAAGTCGGTGTCGGCGTTTGCGCCGATTGCCGCGCCGACGAAATGTCCTTGGGGGCAGAAGGCGTTTGCGGGGTATTTGGGTGAAGATGCTGAATCTTGGGCGCAGTACGATGCTTCGTTGTTGATGGAGGCGTCGTCGTGTCCGTTTCCTGACGGCATTTTGGTTGACCAGGGTTTGGCGGATGGTTTTCTGGCTGAACAGCTGTACCCCGAGGCGTTTGAGGCGGCATGTGCGAAGGCGGGTCAGCCACTGACGCTACGGCGTCACGAGGGGTATGACCATGGGTATTACTTCATTTCCACGTTTATGGAAGACCATATTGCGTTTCATGCGGCGCGGTTGTAGGGGTGGTGTGGTTTTGCTGATGTGAGTTGTGTGCCGTTTTTTTTGATGCGTTGCTGGTACGCGCTGCGCTGGCGTGGCGGGGGTGGGGCTGCGGGACCGAGCCCGGCCCCTTCGGGGCTTCCCGCCTTGCGCACCGCGGCCGGGGCGGGCGCTAAACTCGCCGGCTCGACCCGGTGGGTCGAAAGCGCCGGCTCAGACACCGCGCCCTTGCCTCCCCGGCCACGGCACGCAAGGCGGCGGGCTCAAGCCCTTGTCCCCACCCCCGCCACGCCAGCGCGGGGAAATTGATTTCTACGCGTCGGTTGGCGATGCTGCGTAGCGCAGCTGACGCTGGTGTTTTATTGCCAGCAATACGACTTCGGTTTCCGAGTGTGCGTAAAGAACGATATGTTGGCCGATGATGCATTCGCGCAGGTTGGGTAACCTGGCCTGTTCTGCGAGCTGCTGGATAGAGTTTGTTTTTAGTACAGCTTGTGCCGACCTGGCGGACAAGAAACGTGCGAGTCTACCGCTGGCCGGGGCCCACGCCAGCAGGCTGATCATTTGTTTCAGGTTTGCTTTCAGACGGGCTAGTCGGGCGTCTGCGGTGTCCGGGTCTTGACGCAGAAGGAATGGGTAGGTGGCTTCAAGATTTGCCAGAAAGTTCGGTGCAGCCTCTACCGTGGCGTTCGAGGGTAACGCCATCAAGATAAGGCGTTCATCAAGGCTTCGTTGGATAGGCGTTGCCCGGAAATGATTTCGCGCAAACCGGTTTCTGCATCGTTTAGAAGCACCAGGTATGCGTATTCGTTTTCCAGCGCGTGATAATAATCAAGCTGCTTTGCATCGACGATGGCGACATAGGCGGCACCGTTTTTGGTCAGCAGTTTTTCAGATCCGGCGACGACTTCATCGGATAGTTCGGTAAGGCGGGCACGCGCTTCGCTGATGGGGACGATGTCTTGGCTGGTGAAGGTCATTACTTTATTCTTTAATGAATGTATTAACATCCAGTGTATCAGCTGATGCCGTGATGCGCTATCAGGCCGCAGTTGTCTGGTTGTTCAGTGGTACGATTTTGGCTTAACGTTACTTTCCCCAGAGCCGTGTTCTTGCCTTGGTTTCATGAGGGATACTAGGTGACCCGATTTCTTTCTCTGAATATTCGCGGCCAAGGCCATGACCCTGATTCAAGACACTATTTCTGAAGATTCCCGCTGGCAGTTCTGGATTGACCGGGGCGGTACGTTTACCGATATCGTGGCTCGATGTCCGGATGGTCGGTTGCTGACAGCCAAGCTGTTGTCCGAGAACCCTGAACAGTACAACGATGCGGCGGTTGAGGGGATTCGGCGGTTTCTGGGGGTTGGTCCGGGCGAACCGTTGCCGGTAGAGCGCATCGGGGCGGTGAAGATGGGTACGACGGTGGCCACCAATGCCTTGCTTGAGCGCAAGGGTGAGCGGGTGGCGCTGTTGGTAACGCGGGGGTTTCGTGATGCCTTGCGTATTGCGTACCAGAATCGTCCGCGTCTGTTTGATCGCGAAATCGTGTTGCCTGAGTTGTTGTATGAAACCGTACACGAACTTGATGAGCGGCTTGATGCGGCGGGGCAGGTGGTCGTGCCGCTGGATGACGCCCAGGTGGCCGCGTTGTTGCAGCAGGTGCAGGCGCAGGGTATTCGTTCTGTAGCCATTGTGCTGATGCATGCGTACAGGAATCCGCAGCATGAACAGCGTGTGGCTGCCATTGCGCGGGCGATTGGGTTTGCGCAGGTGTCGGTATCGCACGAGGTGTCGCCCCTGATCCGGTATGTGGCCCGTGGCGATACGACGGTGGTCGATGCGTATTTGTCGCCGGTGTTGCGACGCTATGTCGATCGGGTTGCAGC
>JAAYID010000429.1 GCA_012744285.1 Alcaligenaceae bacterium | reverse complement strand
GTTCCAGCTGGTGCGACTGGCCTTTGACGAAGCTGGTGGAGATGGCGGGTGAGGCGCCGAACAGGTACATCAGCAGCCAGGAATAGCGGGTGAAGTTGCGGATCAGGGCCATATAGCCTAGCGAACGCTGTTCTTCTATGCGGCTGCCGCCGGTGCCAAGCAGGGGCCATAGCGCATCGGGCAACGAAAAGTTGTAATGCACCCCGGCAATGCATTGCATGGCCTTGCCGTAGCGTTCGGCCAGGCCGCGCCGGTACACATGCTTGAGCATGCCGGTATTTGATGTGCCATACCAGCCGATGGGGATATCGGCCTCGCCGGGCAAAATGGCCGGCATGGACTGGTTCCAGATGATTTCGTTGTCAAGCTGGCTGGCGACAAACCGGTGGATGTCGGCCAGCTCTCCACGCAGGGCTTCAATGTTGCCGTGCGTGCCGGTGATCAGCTCGAGCAGGGCTTCAGAATAGTCGGTGGTGATTTTTGGGTGGGTCAGGGCGCTGCCCAGTTTGACAGGGTGAGGCGTACGCGCCAGAGTGCCGTCATGGTCAACCCGCAGGCCTTCTTTTTCGATGCCGCGCAAAATACCTTTGAGTACCTGGGCTTCAGGGCGCAGAAGCGAGTGTCGTTCAGGGCGTTGGTTCATGCAGAGAGTCTTCTTTTAAAGGCCGTTTGGCTGCGGATTTTACCCGAGCACTTACAATAGGGCCTGTAACTGGTTTCCGGTGGTATACCGGGTTTGTTTCGGGGGTAGTGTAGTGCGTTTTCGTTCGGTTGCTGCAGTTCTGATGATGGTTTTGCTGGCGGCCTGTTCGCCCGATTACAACTGGCGCGAGGTTTCACTGGCCGATGGGCAGGTGGTGGCCATATTCCCCGACAAGCCACGTGAGCAAACCAAGACCTTGCCGTTTGCGGGCCATGACATTCCGTTTACCTTGAGCGGTACAGTGCTGGGTGACACGGTATTTGCCGTGGGTCATGCCCCGTTGCCACTCGAGCTCGGCCAAGATTCCGAACAACGCACCTTGATGTATCGCCAGATCGTCCAGTCGTTTTATGGCAATTTTGGCCTGACCCCGCCCGAAGCATTGCCCGAGCCTGGTACCCGTTTCAGTATTGAAGGCCAGGGCCCTAAAGGCCTGTTGCGGCTGGAAGGGGTGGTTTGGATGCATTCCGGCTCGGTAACTGAAGGGCTGGTCACGGCGCCTGCCGGGTCGTTTCCGCAGGCTCAGGCCGATGAATTTTTAAGGGCCATCAAGGCGCCGGGCGGCTGATGGGTGGTGAGGCGAACCATGCTTTTCAGGACGGGGCTGGTCCTGGTGCCAGGGGTTTCTTTCGTTGGCGAACTCATGCGGCTTCCAGTCGCGATGTGACGTCAGCCACTTGGTGCGCCATGGGCTTGGGCGTGTCGGGCAGGTAGCCTGCCACCAGCGCCAGTGCAATGGCGGCCTGACGCCCATGCACATCCATTTTCAGGCAGGCATTGGCAATATGGTAGTTGGCGGTTCGTTCTGAACACCCGACAATGTTGCCGATTTCCCAACTGGTCTTGCCTTTTGATGCCCAAAAAAGACATTCGGTTTCACGGCGGGTTAACGGACTGATGGCGGGGATTGGTGCAGTCATTATTGTTGTTGTCCTTCTGGTGGGGCCTGACCTGGGTTTCTACAAAACCGCATGTTTTGAAATTATTTGACATAAATGTATCAATTATTTCAAAGCTCGCCAACCAGGATGGTTAAAAGTATCCACACCAAGGTGCTAAAATCGTTTTGAAATTTCCAGCGCCGATTTGCTTGATCTGCTTGCGGGCGCGTCATAAATCCAGCTAAAGAGGTCCGCCTATGGCCCCTTCATCAAACACAGCTACACAAAACACACGTCCTGTCACCGTGCCGCCAGGTTCTGTCGGTATCGTTTCTCCTGAATACATTGGTTTTGACGAACCCTTGCAACTGGTCAGCGGGCAGGTTTTGCCGCGTTACGAGCTTGCCGTTGAAACCTATGGCACCTTGAATGCCGACCGCAGTAATGCGGTGCTGGTGTGTCACGCCCTTAACGCGTCACACCATGTGGCGGGAATTTCGGCCAGCGATCCCAACGATATCGGCTGGTGGGACAACATGGTTGGTCCCGGCAAGGCGCTGGATACCGACCGTTTCTTTGTGATTGGCGTGAACAACATTGGTTCATGCTTCGGTTCTACCGGGCCGGCCAGTATCAACCCCGAAACCGGCAAGCCCTGGGGGGCCGCATTTCCGATGCTGACCGTACAAGACTGGGTGCAGGCCCAGGCCCGTCTGGCTGATTACTTCGGTATCAGGAAGTTTGCGGCAGTCATGGGGGGCTCGTTGGGGGGTATGCAAGCGCTGGGGTGGTCAATGACCTGTCCCGATCGTGTGGGGCACTGCATTGTCATTGCCAGTACCCCGCGCCTGTCCGCCCAGAATATCGGGTTTAACGAAGTCGCACGCCGTGCCATCATCACCGACCCTGATTTTCACGGGGGTGATTACTACGCCCACAATACGGTGCCGCGCCGTGGCCTGTCGCTGGCACGCATGGTGGGCCACATCACCTACCTGTCTGACGATGACATGGACACCAAGTTCGGTCGCACCCAGCGTGAACCGGCCGAGGGTGGCGAGTTTCATTACGGCTATGGCGTCGAATTTGAGGTCGAGTCCTACTTGCGCTACCAGGGCGAAAAGTTTTCCACTTATTTTGATGCCAACACGTATCTGCTGATTACCCGGGCACTCGATTACTTTGATCCGGCACGTCGTCATGGCGGTGATCTGGCCAAAGCACTTGACACGGTAAAGGCCGGGTTCTTGCTGGTTTCATTTACAACCGACTGGCGTTTCCCTCCTTCGCGTTCACGAGAAATCGTTGAAGCCTTGCTGAAAAACAAGTTGCCAGTCACCTACGCCGAGATTGATGCGCCGCATGGCCACGATGCCTTCCTGCTGGACGATCGTCGCTACCATGCCGTGGTGCAGGGGTATTACGACCAGATCGCGCGCGAACTGGGCCTGCCCGAACGGACACGTACCCTGGGGGTGCTGGCATGATGACCAAGATTCCTTCCTCAAGCATGGAAAATCGTCCCGACCTGTTGCGTATCGCCCAATGGATAGCACCGGGCAGCCGCGTGCTTGACCTAGGCTGCGGTGATGGCACTTTGCTGGCGTGGCTACGTGATCACAAACAGGTTGATGGCGCCGGCGTCGAGTTTGACGACACCCGGGTGATTGCCTCTGTGCAGCGCGGTGTACGGGTCATACAGCAAAACCTGGAAGAAGGGTTGGCCCTGTTTGCCGACCAGCAGTTTGATTCGGTGGTGTTGTCGCAAACCTTGCAGTCCATGCACCACACCGAACACATTTTGCGCGAAATGGCGCGAGTAGCCCGCTACGGCATTGTGTCGTTTCCGAACTTCGGGCACTGGACGCATGGCTTGTCGATCCTGCGGGGGCGCATGCCGGTCACCGGCCAGATGCCCTACGAGTGGTATAACACCCCCAATATTCATTTGTGTACGATGAGCGACTTTGAAGATCTGGCGCGTCAGCTGGGTTTGAAGGTCACCCATGTGGCCGCCTTCAACCAGGGTAAGGAAGTCAGGTTTCTGGCAGGCTGGCGCAGTGCGCTGGCGGTTTACCGGTTTGAATCACCGTACGCACCGGTCTGACGGAGCGCATCATTTCAACCTTCAATAGTGTTTATGCCAGCCCCCGGGTGTACCCGCTGCTGGTGCTTGGCTTTGCCAGCGGCTTGCCGCTGGCTCTGGTCACCGGTACGCTGCAGGCTTGGGCAACGGTTTCAGATGTTTCACTGCAAAACATCGGTTTTCTGACGCTGGTCGGCACCGCTTATACCCTTAAATTCCTGTGGGCGCCGCTGGTTGACCGCTATGCTCCGGATTTTCTGGGGCGCCGACGCAGCTGGATGTTTTTCACCCAGGTGTTGCTGGGGTTGTTCATTATCCTGATGGGCACCTTGTCGCCCTCGACACACCTGGGTCTTCTGGCGGCAGCGGCGGTTATCGTTGCTTTTTTATCGGCAACACAAGACATTGCCTTTGATGCGTACAGTACCGATGTCTTGCGCGACAATGAGCGCGCGGCCGGGGCGGCCTTGAAGGTATTGGGGTACCGGCTGGCCATGATTGTGTCCGGCGGCCTGGCCCTGGTGCTGGCCGGTACGTGGCTGGGCTGGCAATACACCTACGCCTTGATGGGTGTATTCATGCTGTTTTGCGCTTTTGCCACAGTGCTTGCGCCCGAACCCGAGGTTGTCGCGGCCGCGCCCCGTACTTTGGGGGTGGCCGTTGTAGCGCCTTTGGCCGAGTTTTTCAGCCGTCGGGGTGCCGTTCTTATTTTGCTGCTGATTGTGCTGTACAAGCTGGGCGATGCGTTTGCCGGGGCGCTGTCGACCACGTTCCTGATTCGCGGAGCGGGGTTCAGCACCGAAGAGGTGGGGGCGGTAAACAAGATTTTTGGCCTGATTGCCACCATTGTGGGCGCTCTGGCCGGGGGCAGTATCATGGCCCGCCTGGGCTTGTACCGGTCCTTGATGATCTTTGGTCTGTTGCAGGCGGTATCGAATTTTGGCTACTGGGTGCTGGCCGTTACGCCGCCGCATCTGTATTCCATGGGCATCATCGTGGCCATTGAAAACATTTGCGGGGGGCTGGGTACCGCCGCGTTTGTGGCCTTGCTTATGGCCCTGTGCAACCAGCAGTTTTCGGCCACCCAGTTTGCCTTGTTGTCGGCTTTGTCGGCCGTGGGGCGTACGTATCTGGCCGGCCCATTGACACCGCCTCTCGTCGAGGCCATTGGCTGGCCCCATTTTTTTGTTTTGACGGTAGTGATTGCGTTGCCGGGTTTGGTGCTGCTGAGGTTGAAGCGCGCTGAAATCCGTGCCCTGGACTCTACCGGCCGTGAAGCGGAATCCTGATTTATGCTGCGTGTTATTTCGGCCAACCTGAACGGTATTCGTTCAGCGGCCAACAAAGGTTTTTTCG
>JAAYID010000428.1 GCA_012744285.1 Alcaligenaceae bacterium | reverse complement strand
TGAACGACCCTGCCGATAGAGAGTCGAAAACTGTTTGAGCCGAGGTCGACGGCGGCGAGCAGGTGATTCATTGGCGTGGCGCCGGAAAAGGACGCTGAAAAGGTGATGATCGGCGCATTATAAATTCAGAAGCGCTTTGTTCGATCGCAAAAGAGCGTGATTCAAGTCTTGAATGTGAATGTTTCAGTTGTCATAATCTTGTAAACAAATTGACGTATAAGTGCGCTTGCCCTCTGTGTAACCTGGATTCCCCTATGCCCTCGATTGTTCCCTCAAACGGTGGTCAGCCTACACTGCTGAACCGTGAGTTGTCTTTGCTGAAATTCAATGAGCGCGTGCTGGCCATGGCTGATAATGCCGCCACGCCGTTGCTTGAACGTTTGCGCTACGTGTGCATCGTCAGTTCGAATCTTGACGAGTTCTTTGAGATCAGGATTTCAAGCATCAAAGAGCAAATGGCGCGTAACCCGCATTTTCTCGGGCCCGATGGCTACACCCCTACAGAAGCCTTTGAACGCATTCAGGTGGCCGCACGTGCCCTGGTCGATCGTCAGTACAGCCTGCTGACTGAAGAAATTCTGCCGGTGCTCGCCAAAGAGGGCATTGGACTGTCTGATCCGCATCAGTGGTCTGACGAACAACGCACCTGGGCGCATGGTGTGTTCATGCGCGACGTTATACCCTTGCTGACGCCCATTGGTCTTGACCCGGCGCATCCGTTCCCGCGGGTGTTCAACAAAAGTCTCAACTTCATTGTGTCGCTGTCAGGTGAGGATGCGTTCCGCCGACAGGGGCAAATTGCCATTGTGCAGGCGCCCCGGGCTCTGCCGCGTGTCATGCGGGTGCCTGAAGAAATCGCCGGCATGCCCAATGGTTTTATTTTGCTCTCGACCCTGATTTCCGAGTTTGTTGGTGAGTTATTTCCTGGCCTTGAGGTGGGTGGTTGCTACCAATGGCGTGTTACGCGCAACAGCGATCTGTTTGTCGACGAAGAAGAAATCACCAACCTGCGTCTGGCGCTGCAGGGCGAGCTCTCGCAACGTAACTTTGGTGCGGCGGTTCGTCTGGAAGTCGATCATGTCATGCCGCAAAAGCTCATCAGTTTTTTGCAGCAAGAGTTCTCGCTCGAACCACGCGACACCTACCGGGTCAACGGCCCCGTCAATTTGTCACGGCTTATGCAAATTTCCAATTCGGTGAATCGCCCCGATCTGGTGTTTCCTGAATTCCGGCCCAAGGTGCCCGAGCCGTTTGCCAGCCTTGGCAATGATTCCTCGGCCATTTTTGAAGCCATCAGTGCAAAAGACCATTTGCTGCATCATCCCTACCAGTCGTTTCAGCCAGTACTCGATTTTCTGATTTCCGCTGCGCGCGACCCCGACGTCGTTGCCATCAAGCAAACCATTTACCGTACCGGCGAAGACTCCGAACTGATGGCGGTATTGCTGGCGGCAGCCAAAGCCGGCAAAGAAGTCACGGTCGTGGTCGAGCTCATGGCCCGCTTCGATGAACAAACCAACATCAACTGGGCGGCGCGTCTCGAAGAGGTGGGGGCGCATGTCAGCTATGGTGTTGTCGGGCATAAGACCCACGCCAAAATGGCGCTGGTCTTGCGACGTGAAAATGGCCAGATCAAGCGTTACGGTCATATGGGTACGGGCAATTACCATGTCCGTACCTCGCGCCTGTACACCGATTTTGGTCTGTTAACGGCCAATCAGCGCATGTGCGAAGACATGGACAAGGTGTTCTCGCTGCTGACAGGCCTGGGCGCGCGTCGTCCGCTCAAGCTGTTGCTGCAGTCGCCGTTTACCTTGCATGAAACCGTAGTCAACTTCATCCGTCAGGAAGCGGAAAACGCCAAGGCTGGCAAAAAGGCTCGCGTCATGGCCAAAATGAACTCATTGCTCGAGCCGCAGGTGATCGAAGCACTCTACGAGGCCAGTCAGGCGGGTGTCAAGGTCGATCTGGTCGTGCGCGGGGCTTGTGCGTTGCGCGCCGGGGTGCCGGGGTTGTCCGACAACATCCGGTTGCGTTCTATTGTGGGTCGCTATCTCGAGCACTCCCGGGTCTTTTATTTCCATGCCGATGGCGAAGAAAAAGTCTATCTGTCCTCGGCCGACTGGATGGATCGCAACTTTTTCCGGCGTGTTGAAGTGGGCTTCCCGGTACTCGACAAGGCGCTGAAAAAACGCGTCATTGCCGAAGCCTTCACCTGGGCCTTGCGCGACAATCTGCTGGCGTGGCGTGCCCAACCCGACGGGTCCTGGCAAAAGGTCAAGTCACGGGCCAGCCGCATCAACATGCAGCAAAAGCTCATGGATCTGCTCGGCCGATAACGCGCTTAACAAAAACCTCCTGGGCTGTCACGAACATGTCACATTGCGTACGTACGATAGCGTCTGTGCAAATGCTGCATGTGTCCATCATTAAACAGCTCAAGAGGAACACTCGATGTTTAAACGCGTTTTGTTGAAAGTCTCCGTTGGTATCGCCTTTGGCGCTGCCTCACTGGCCGCCCAGGCTGCCGATATCACTGGTGCCGGCGCTTCGTTCCCGTACCCGATCTATGCCAAGTGGGCTGCCAAATATCAGGAAGTCACTGGCAATCGTGTTAACTACCAGTCGATCGGTTCCGGCGGTGGCCAGCAGCAGATCATCGCAAAAACAGTCGACTTTGGCGCGTCTGACGATCCAATGAAAGCTGAGCTGCTCGAGCAGCACAAGTTGTTCCAGTTCCCCGCCATCATCGGTGGTACTGTGCCTGTTCTCAACGTTGACGGCGTTCAGCCTGGTCAGTTGAAGTTGAGCCCTCAGGTTCTGGCCGACATCTTTCTGGCCAAAATCACCAAGTGGGACGACGCAGCCATTAAAGCGATCAACCCTGACGTGAAATTGCCTTCGGCGTCGATCGTGGTCGTTCACCGTTCGGATGGTTCGGGTACAACGTTTGGCTGGACCAACTACCTGTCCAAGGTTTCCGCAGAATGGAAAGAAAAAGTTGGTGAAGGTAAAGCCGTCAAGTGGCCCACCGGTCAGGGTGGTAAAGGTAATGAAGGTGTAGCCGCTTACGTTCGTCAGTTGAAAAACTCGATCGGTTACGTTGAATACGCTTACGCCAAGCAAAACAATCTGGCCTGGGCATCGTTGCAGAACAAAGACGGTAAATTTGTTCAGCCTTCGCAAGAGTCGTTTGCTGCCGCCGCCGCCAACGCCGACTGGAAGAGCCAGCCCGGTATGGGTGTTGTCCTGACCAATGAGCCTGGTGCGGATTCCTGGCCCGTGACTTCGGCGTCGTTCATCCTGGTTCACACCACACAAGACAAGCCTGAGAACGCCAAAGAAGTGCTGAATTTCTTCAACTGGGCCTTCGAAAACGGTGCAGGTATGGCTGCAGAACTTGATTACGTCGCAATGCCTAAAGCCGTTACCGACCAGATCGTTGCTGGCTGGAAATCCGACATCAAGGCTGCCGACGGTTCGGCAATCTGGAAGTAATCGGGGTACGGGGTAAAGCAGCCTTGCTGTTGAACTGATCCCGCAGACGGTGTCGTTCGCGCGACACCGTCTTTATTGTGTAAAGATATTTGTACTAACTGGTCGTTTGATCAAACGGGCTTTGATCACGCCTCGGTGGCCTGCTATCCCAGCGGCAGCGGCAACGATTTTATCAAGTATTATGGCGGCCCGGCGCCCTTCCTGGATCTGGAGGCACAGCTGGCGGGGGAAGAGGTGCAGGTGGACCTGATGCGCGCCGGCGACCGGCTGGCCATCAACATGGTGCACCTGGGGTTTGACGCCAAGGTGGCGCGCACCATGCTGAAGGTGCGGCGCACCCCCCTGATCGGCGGCAACAAAGCCTATTACACCGGCGTGGTGGCCGCTTTGCTGCAGCCCCTGGCCACAGCCTGCCGCGTGTATGCGGATGACCAGCTGCTGACGGATGGCGACCTGCTGCTGTGCACCTTGGCCTGCGGCCAGTATGTGGGCGGCAGCTTCCGCTGTGCGCCCCGCAGCAGCAACACCGATGGGCTGATGGATGTGTGCCTGGCCAAGCCCCTGTCCCGCTTCCGCTTTGTCACGCTGATTGGCGCCTATACCAAGGGCACCCACCTGGATGACCCCGCCATGCAGGACATCGTTGTGTACCGGCGCGCCCGCCAGGTGCGCCTGGAGGCGGAGCCGCCCTTTACCTTGCTGCTGGATGGGGAGCTGGTGGAAGGCGGCAGCGTGACCGTGGATCTGCTGCCCCAAGCCCTGCGCTTTGTGGTGCCCCGGGGCGCTGCGCCCATCGCGCCGCAGGAACCCGCAGCGAATTCCTGAAGGGGCAGGATGCTACATGGAATGAGGCAGGCTATGGGTCTCGATGAGCTGCCCACCTC
>JAAYID010000427.1 GCA_012744285.1 Alcaligenaceae bacterium | reverse complement strand
CGAAAAAAATCATCAGTGGCAGGGCAGGCAAACATCGAAATAAAACTCCCAGAAAACAGCCTCTATTGAACAACAAACTGGGAGTTCCGGGTATCCGAAATTGCACTAATCATCAGTGTTTATGCGGGTTGTGGGGATTTTTCAGGGTCGACGAATAAGTTTGCGGAGCTGGATACAAAAGAGGAGGATTGAAATGTCACAGATCGGCGAGGTGCTGCATCGTAGGGGGCTATAGTTCCCAGATACGCATGTTTTTAAACACGCTGAAGCCCCCATCAATCCCCACTGAAATAGTGTGCATTTACACAGCATTTAACACATAACTTCTACGTTATAATGCCTTCTCTTTACTACGAACTCGATGCAGAAGAAGAACTGGATGCGCTGTGGGAATCTGATGAGGATACGGCTGCGTTAATCGAGGAATTGCTATGGCAATTCGAAGAAAATCCGGCGCTTTTCGACGAATTATGCAAAGAAAAAAGGCATGTAACACATGCACCCTCTTTTGAGGTCAAACGATTTCAGCACATGTGGCAAAAGGGGTATACCGTTTATACCCTGAAAATTTGGCCCAAAGAGGGCTCTGCGATAGCGTACCGCGTCCTTTACGCCCACCATCCGCAAAAGGACGCCTACTACGTCCTGACTGTAATGCAACGAGACCTTGACTATGATGCTGACAAAGCACTTATCGACAGAATCATCGCCGCCTGCGAGACAATCGGCATACCTTGCTACCGGTGAACGCACCGGCTACTTCATATTTGATGCGGCAGCGATCGTTCCGATTGACTTTCCAACCTTCACGGTCTCGGCAGAACCCATTGAAAATGGAACCGCGCGCTCTCGACGTGAAAGAATCAGCGCAGACCCCAGAAAAGTGGCAGCCCTGCAACGTGCACGACTCAAGATAGCCGGTGAACTCGACACTAACCCGGCTTTTTCCGTCACAAAGCTCAGACTCAATGCGGGCTTGTCCCAGGCACAATTAGCCACACTGCTGAACACACAACAACCTGCCATCGCGCGACTCGAAAAAGGTCAAACCGAACCACAACTGTCAACGTTACAGAAGCTGGCAGAAGCGTTTGGGGTGCCTATTGACGTCGTTTGCACCGCCTTCATCAACACAAGAAATGCCCTTGGTAAAACATGAACGGGCCAAACTCTTTTACGCAATACTGCGACGATGTGCGTCGAGAAGCCGACGGACGGCCTTCGCTAATGGGCATCTACCCCAACCGTGCAGTTATTGAGCTGGATGGGCACAAGCGACTGCCAAAGATTTGCGCCTACACGGTAATTACCCTTCCGCTGGATAGGCAACTGGAGTCAATCTCGGTCGTCAGCTTCTGGAACGACAAGAAACTTCAAGGCGTTGATATACCAGATGAAGTTATCACTGAGTTCAATAAAGAATCAAACGATAAGAACAGTAAAAAGCAGCAGCTCTCACTTGCCACTATCATCGAAATCCGGGATCTGGACATCAATGACGGTGGCATCCTCCTGACGAAGGTAACCGTCAACAATGTGCAAATCGAGTCTCAGGCATTACGTTTGACGCCCCGTCAAACAGTCGCAGTAACACACGCCGACGACTAATTATTGTTTCGCCCGTTTTTCGGGCGCGGCAGGTTTCCGGGGGCAATGACAGCAGAGCGTCAGACTGCGGTGCGTACGACGTTGTAGACCAGCCGCACTTGGGGCAAGCGAATTGCATGGGTTGGGGCTTGACGGGCATGACGGTTCCTCGCGGCGTAGCGTTGAGTTATTGATCGATTCTATAACGCAAGTGCGACATTTTGTGTCACATAGGGATATCCGCTGAACACCGCTTGAAGCTATAAATCTTCAGTCTTGAATTCGCTATAGCCTTCGTAGTAATAGCTGACGTCAATGCCTTTCATGAACAGGGCGCGGTCGTCAATCTGGTCTGTCAGGGCGTGTTTCAGCAAGACCTTGATTTCAAGGTCTTTCACGACGCTGCGCTGCATTGCCGAAAGGTATTCTTCTTTATCGACCTGGTTCCAGTCCACCACACGCTGGATCCCTTTCTTAAGCATCAGATCGAGCCAGATTCGAGTGGCCCGGCCATTGCCTTCACGAAAGGGATGAGCCACATTCATCTCGACATATTTTTCGATGATTTCATCGTAAGTGCTTTGCGGCATGGCGTCGATATGTTTCAGCGCTGGTTCCAGGTACATTAACGGCGCGATACGAAAATTACCCTTGGCGATATTGACTTCGCGGATTTTTCCGGAAAAGTCATAGACATCCCCAAACAAATAGGCATGAATAAAAGCAAGCCCTTCGAAAGTACCGACCCGTACCTTGTTAATGTCGCCAGAATCAAAAAGCTGCCTGGCTCTTTGCTTGCTGATTTTTTCTTCGGCGCGGGCCAGCTCGATTTGATGGGTGACGTTTAATTTGTTTTCCAGAATCATGCGGCAGCCCTTCCAAACTCTGCACCTTAAATTTCCGCTACAACAGCGCAACCCCTGATGCCAAGGGAAATCACGCTCTTGAGCGGTTAATTGCACAATTCTATAACGCAAGCACGAAGGCCAATGCGGCAAGTGCGACATTTTTTGTCACACAAGGATATCCGCTAAATACCTCTTGAAGCTATCAATCTTCAATCTTGAATTCGCTATAGCCTTCGTAGTAATAGCTGGCGTCAATGCCCCTCATGAACAGGGCGCGGTCATCACAACCACCGAGCGCCACACATCACTTCTGATGCTTGCCGATCTGGTCGCCCACAACACCGCCGATGGCTGCACCACCCACGGTGCCCAGCACACTGCCACCCGTAATGGCGGCACCGGCCACACCGCCGACGCCGGCACCGGTAACGGCACCTTTTTGACGACTGCTCATGCTGTCCCAGGTTGAACACCCGGCTGCTGCAACGGATACCACGGCCACTGCGGCCACTTTTGCAAACGTCGAAAACATGATGAAAACCTCCGGAAATCAGGCAGAAACCACTTCTGCGAAGTTTCAAGGATGCCAAGTTTTCAATAAGGAAGCTGTGAGCACGGGCAAATTTTGTATCAAATGACAAGCCCTTCACCAGCCATCAAACCCAAGGCTCTGGCACACTGCGAAGACCCTGCACCTTGCAAAGCCACCCCGCACACCAAAAACCCCGCCTCAAAAAAAACAGCCCACGCTGCCATCAGACAACGCGGGCTGTTCAGCATGCAACCAATTACTTTAGTGCTTTGTAGCGAATCCGTTTCGGCTTGGCGCCCTCTTCGCCCAGACGACGCTTCTTGTCAGCTTCGTATTCCTGGTAGTTGCCGTCAAAAAACACCACCTGCGAATCACCTTCAAAAGCCAGAATGTGCGTGGCAATGCGGTCAAGGAACCAGCGATCATGGCTGATGACCAATACCGTACCGGCGAACTCAAGCAGCGCATCTTCCAGCGCACGCAAGGTTTCAACATCAAGGTCGTTCGACGGTTCGTCAAGCATCAACACGTTGCCACCGGCGATCAGGGTCTTGGCCAGATGGAAGCGGCCCCGCTCACCACCCGACAAATTGCCGACCAGCTTGTTCTGGTCACTGCCCTTGAAGTTGAAACGGCCCAGATAGGCGCGTGACGACATTTCAAATTTGCCCACAGTCAGCAGGTCCGCGCCGTCGGACATGGCGTCAAACACTGTTTTATCGTTTGCCAGGGCATCACGCGACTGGTCAACGTGCGAAATTTTGACGGTCTGGCCGATTTTGACTGTGCCCGAATCAGGCTGCTCGGTACCCGCAATCATGCGGAACAACGTCGATTTACCGGCACCGTTCGGCCCAATGATCCCGACGATGGCTCCGGCGGGAATCTTGAAGCTCAGGTTGTCAATCAGCAATCGATCGCCAAAGGCCTTGCTGACACCCTCAAATTCAATGACTTCATTGCCCAGACGGTCGGCCACCGGGATGAAGATTTCCGAGGTTTCATTGCGTTTCTGGTATTCGTGCGATGACAGTTCCTCGAAACGGGCCAGACGCGCCTTGGCCTTGGCCTGACGGCCCTTCGGATTCTGGCGCACCCACTCCAGCTCTTTCTTGATCGTGCGCTGACGGGCCGATTCAGACGCCTCTTCCTGCTTCAGGCGGTTGTCTTTCTGTTCAAGCCACGAGCTGTAGTTGCCCTTCCAGGGAATGCCGTGGCCACGGTCCAGTTCAAGAATCCATTCAGCGGCGTTGTCCAGGAAGTAGCGGTCGTGGGTGACGGCCACAACGGTACCCGGGAATTTGCGCAAGAACACTTCAAGCCATTCCACACTTTCAGCGTCAAGGTGGTTGGTCGGTTCGTCAAGCAAGAGCATGTCGGGCTTGGACAGCAGCAGGCGGCACAAGGCCACGCGACGCTTTTCACCACCCGACAGCTTGCCCACGATGGCATCCCAGGGGGGCAGACGCAAGGCGTCAGCCGCAATTTCCATTTGTGTTTCTGTGTCATCAGCACCGCTGGAGGCCGCAGCGGCAATGACCGCTTCCAGCTCTGCCTGCTCGGCAGCCAGGGCGTCAAAGTCAGCATCGGGCTCGGCATAGGCGGCGTATACCTCATCAAGACGCTTGCGCGCCTCGAAGACTTCGCCCAGGCCCTCTTCCACCGCCTGACGCACGGTCGATTCGGGGTTCAGCTGCGGCTCTTGGGGCAGGTAACCGATTTTGATGCCCGGCATGGGCACGGCTTCGCCTTCAATGTCCTTGTCAACACCGGCCATGATCTTGAGCAGCGTTGATTTACCCGCACCGTTCAGACCGAGCACGCCAATTTTGGCACCCGGGAAAAAAGACAGCGAAATATCACGCAGAATCTGACGCTTGGGGGGCACGATCTTGCCCACGCGATTCATGGTGTAAACGTATTGAGCCATACTGAGAATGAACCCGTAAAAAATTGAGACAAAACACGATTGTAGGCCGACTCGGCAAATAAAACTAAAATGGGGGTTTGACCGAATCTGGCCCGAGAATAATGACCGATACACCCATCCCCGCACTGACCTTCACCGACGAAGAGCTTGATTACCTTGGCCGCACCGCCGACGCGCTCAGCGCCTACCTTGGCAAGCCGGTTTTGGCCGAAGTGATTGACGCCGACGAAACCGGTTTCGAATGGGTGGTTTTCGGCATCCCGCTTGATGTGGGCGATGACGCCGACGACCATGTCATTGTGGCCATTGGTGGCCAGAACGCCCGGATCATCGGCAACAAGGGCGGAATCGACATCAAAGACGGCGACATCTACGACTGCGAATACCTGTGGGCCATCCAGTTATCAGACCTCGAAGGCGTGCGCTTCATCAAGGTAGACCACGACGGCGAAGAAGTGGCCTGGAGCGATGACATTGGCGGCATTTTGCCGTTTGAGCTCAGCGATGAACCGGTTCTCGACATCGACGACGATGAAGATCACACGGACGAGGGGGACGATGACAACGACGCCTTCAGGCCACACCCGTCCTCGCCCATACTGCATTAACCAACGGCCCCTGAAAATCTGGCGGCCAGTCGGCTGCGAGCACTCAAGCCACCCCGACATTCAGCGGGTACATCACACAACGCACCCCAAAACAAAAACCCGGCCTGAGCCGGGTTTTTGCAAAAGAACCGAACAATCAGGCCTTTTTAACTTTTTCGAGCATTTTAAATACGCCTTTGGGCGATTTGATGAACAAACGCTTGAACGCTTTGCCCAGGCAACGACGCTCGATGGTGTTGCGTCGGTTACGCTTGACTTCTGCCATGATGAATTCTCCGAAAAGCGGGTCTTGAACTGTAATTAACCCACCATTCTACCGTAAACTTGGCCAAGACCCCAAATTCTTCTTCTTTGGTTTCACCCATGAGCTCAGCCATCCGCATTTTCGGCGCCCGCCAAAATAACCTCAAAAATCTTGATGTCACCATCAACACCAGTGAACTACTGGTGATTACCGGGGTGTCGGGATCCGGCAAAAGCTCGTTGGCGTTTGATACGCTCTATGCCGAAGGGCAACGCCGCTACGTCGAAACGTTTTCACCCTATGCCCGCCAGTTCCTCGACCGCATGGACAAGCCCCAGGTGGATCGCATCGAAGGTATCTTGCCGGCCATCGCCATCGACCAGGTCAACCCGGTGCGCAATTCGCGCAGTACTGTCGGCACCATGACGGAACTGAATGACCACCTGAAGCTGCTGTTCGCCCGCATGGGCCAGTTGTACTGCCGGTGCTGCGGCCAACGCGTGGTGCAAGACAATGCCCATACCGTACGCCAGGCCCTGGCCGAGCGCACGCAAGGCAATGACCCCCGCCTGGTGATTACGTTCCCGATTGCGATTCCGGCCAACTTCACCGAAGACGAAGTGCGCGGGTTTCTGGATCAGCAAGGCTACACACGGGTTCACCACGAAGAAACCATTACTGCACCCGACGAAGCCAGCCCGCCAGCCCGTGGCAAAGGCAAAACGGCCGCCCGCAAGACCGCACCGATGGCCAGGCGCGTCCTGCATGTGGTGCAAGACCGTTTCCGGTTCAGCAGCGTTGACCCCGGTCGCCTGGGCGAGGCGCTTGAAACGGCGTTCAAGCAGGGGGACGGCCACATAACGGTGTATGCCTCTGACAGCGCCGACGGTCCGGAAACCGCCTGGCGCTTCAGCAACCGGCTGCACTGTGCCTACTGCACTATTGATTACACCCGTCCGCTGCCCAGTACCTTTTCCTTCAACTCGCCACTGGGTGCCTGCGAGGCCTGTCGGGGCTTTGGACGGGTCATGGGCATCGATTACGGCCTGGTCGTACCTGACGACAACAAAACCCTGCGTGACGGGGCCATCAAGCCTTGGCAAACCGCCAGCTACAAAGAGTGCCAGGCCGAGATGGAGCACTACGCAAAAAATGCCGGCGTCCGTCTCGATACCCCCTGGAAAGCGCTTTCGGCTGACGAGCGCCAATGGGTTATCGGTGGGGACCCCGCCTGGCGCGGTGGCCCGCAGGCCTGGAAAACCCAATGGTATGGCGCCCAGCGCTTTTTTGACTGGCTCGAAACCAAAGCCTACAAGATGCATGTGCGCGTGCTGCTGTCCAAGTACCGCAGTTACACGCCCTGCCCCAGTTGCGGCGGCGCACGCCTGAAGCCCGACGCTACACTCTGGCGACTGGGTACAAAACACATCCCAGTCAACCCGCTCTACCCGCGCTTCAAGCCCGTTCATGCAGACTGGGATCATGAGCTGCTGAACCGGTTGCCCGGCCTGGGCTTGCACGACCTGATGCGCCTGCCCATCCGCCAGGTACGTGACTTTTTCCTGGGGCTCAGCTTTGGTGACGCGCTGGATGCTGCGCTCGACCTGCTGATGACTGAAGTGCGTGCCCGCCTTGATTTTCTGTGCGATGTCGGGCTGGGCTACCTGTCACTTGATCGTCAAAGCCGCACGCTGTCAGGCGGCGAAGTGCAACGCATCAACCTGACGACGGCACTGGGTACCTCGCTGGTCAACACCCTGTTCGTACTGGACGAACCCTCCATCGGTCTGCATCCGCGCGACATGCACCGCATCGTCGAAGTCATGCACCGGCTGCGTAACAACGGCAATACGTTGGTCGTGGTCGAACATGACCCGCAAGTCATGGTGGCGGCCGACCGTATTCTGGATATTGGTCCCGGGCCCGGCGAGCGTGGGGGGCACATCACGTTTGACGGCACGCCGCAACAGTTGCGACGGGCCAATACCCTGACCGGCAATTATCTGGGCAACCGGCTGCGCGTCGAAGCGCCCCGACCCCTGGCCGTACAGCCGTCCACCCCCAAACTGCTGCTGGAAGGCGTGCGCGCCAACAACCTGAAAAACGTTTCGGTTTCAATCCCGCTGGGTCGGCTGGTCTGCGTCAGCGGGGTATCGGGCTCGGGCAAGTCCACCCTGATCCAGGACGTGCTGTATCCGGCCCTGCTGAAACGTCAGGGCAAACCCACCGAGGCACCTGGCGAGTTCGACCACCTGCTGGGCGCCGAACAGCTGGCCGATGTGGTGATGGTCGACCAGACCCCCATCGGAAAAACGGCACGCTCGAACCCGGCCAGCTACGTCGGTGCGTTCGATGCCATCCGCAAGCTGTTTGCACAGGCGGACCTTTCAAAAGAACGCGGCTATACCCCGGGCACATTCAGCTTCAACAGCGGCGACGGGCGCTGTCCCACCTGCGGCGGCACGGGGTTCGAACACGTCGAAATGCAGTTCCTGTCTGACGTCTATTTGCGCTGCCCCGACTGCGACGGCAAACGCTTCCGGCCTGAAATTCTGGAAGTTCGTATTGAACACCTGGGCCGTACGGCCTCGATTGATGACGTCCTGAACATGACCGTACGCGAGGCCCTGGACTTTTTCGCCGGCCTGCGCGATGTGCAATGGGGGCTGAGCCCCCTGGCCGATGTGGGTCTGGAATACGTGAAACTTGGGCAGCCTGTACCCACCCTGTCGGGCGGCGAAGCGCAGCGGCTGAAACTGGCCGGCCACCTGGCCACGGCGTCGCGCAGTGGCATTTCATCGGTCCGTGTGGCGAAAAAAGGCAGCTTGTTTCTGTTCGATGAACCCACCAGCGGCCTGCACTTTGATGACGTCGCGCGCTTGATGGGTGCGTTCAGGAAACTGCTGGCTGCCGGGCATTCGCTGTTGATCATCGAACACAACCTGGATGTCATTCGTGCCGCCGACTGGGTCATCGACCTGGGGCCGGAAGGCGGGGATGCCGGGGGCCAGGTCGTTGCCACCGGAAGCCCGGCCGACATCATGGCACACCCGAACTCACACACCGGCAAAGCCCTGCTCGACTACGAACAATCGATTGTCGGAGGTGGAGGAACAACTGGCGAACATACCCTGACCGCAGACACGACCGGCGCACCCATCGCACCGGGAAAATCAGCCCGGACCAGTACCCACGGCACCCCCCCGAACACTGGCAACACGACCACCACGGTGGCCGAACCGGCCATGCCCTATGGTCGCAGCGCTGCACACACCATCGACATCCTGAATGCGCGTGAACACAATCTGAAAGGCATCAATGTCCAGATTCCCCGCGACACCTTCACTGTCATCACCGGCGTTTCAGGGTCGGGGAAATCCACATTGGCCTTCGACATCTTGTTCAACGAAGGCCAGCGCCGTTATCTGGAATCATTGAACGCATACGCCCGCGCCATCGTCCAGCCCGCCGGCAAGCCGGACGTGGATGCCATTTATGGCATACCGCCCACCGTCGCGATCGAGCAGCGCACCAGCCGCGGAGGTCGCAAGTCAACGGTGGCCACCATGACTGAAATTCACCATTTCCTGCGCCTGCTGTACGTCAAGCTGGGGACACAAATGTGCCCCGACTGCAACGTACCGGTGCAGTCGCAAACCGCAGAACAGATTGCCGCACAACTGATGCGTGACCACAAGGGGCAGCACATTGGCATCCTGGCCCCGTTGGTGACTGCACGTAAGGGCTATTACACCGATCTGGCAAAATGGGCCTCAGGCAAAGGCTACACCCACCTGCGCGTCGACGGCGAATTCATCCCTGTCAGCCCCTGGCCACGCCTGGACCGCTACAAAGAACACACCATCGAGCTGCCCGTAGCCGACCTGGTAGTCGACCCGGCCAATGAAACCCGCTTGCGCCAGGTGCTGCGCAGTGCCCTGGAGTTCGGTCAAGGCAGCCTGAGCCTGCTCAGCCCGTTGACCCTGCACCCTCACGCCGCCCGGCACACACTGGACATGCTGGTCGAAAAACCGGCACAAACCCATTTTTCAGTGAAACGAGCCTGCCCGTGCTGCGCTACCAGCTTCCCTGAGCCCGACCCCCGCCTGTTCTCGTACAACTCGAAGCATGGCTGGTGTACCAGTTGTTATGGCACCGGTCTGCAACTGCACGGGTTTGATGACACCCAGACCGGCGAAGAAACCGCCTGGAACGCGTGGTACGACGGCGAGGCCCAACCCTGCCCGACGTGCCATGGGGAACGGCTAAACCCGGTGGCGCGCGCCTTCCGCTGGCGCGAAAAATCCATCACCCAGCTCACGGCCCAATCGGTCAGCGAAGCCCAGACCTTCTTCAACGGGCTGATCAGCCGTGACCGCGAAGCCGAAATTGCCCGTGACATCCTCACCGAAATCAAGGGCCGGCTGAACTTCATGGAAGACGTCGGCCTGGGCTATCTGGCGCTTGATCGCTCGGCGCCCACATT
>JAAYID010000426.1 GCA_012744285.1 Alcaligenaceae bacterium | reverse complement strand
GATCTGGTTCGGGGATCCGGAACGCGTGCGTCAAACGGTACAGCTGAAAGGTTACGAACACCTTGAACGCGCCATGGCGGCCGGCAAAAAAATCCTGATTCTGGCCCCGCATTTCATTGGACTGGATGCGGCAGGCTCGCGGATTGCCATGGAGTGCGACAGATTCGCGTCGTTTTACACGCCCTCCAGCGACCCCGACATTGACGCCCTGATGCGCGAGGGCAGACAGCGCTTTAATAAAACCTCGCTGGTCAGCCGCGACGACGGCGTACGCGACTTGATTCGCCTGCTGCGCAAGGGCATTCCGGTGTACTACCTGCCCGACATGGATTTCGGACGAAAAGGTGCCATATTTGCACCTTTTTTTGGCATACAAGCCGCGACGTTGCTGAGTACGGCGCAAATTGCACGCTCCTGGCAGGCCACGGTCATCCCAATCATCAACCGTCTTGATGAAACAACTGGTCAGTACCACATCGAACTGATGCCGCCCATACCCGACTTCCCCGGCAACGAAGGCCCCGAAGCCGATACCACACGCATCAACCGCCTGCTCGAAGACTGGATCCGGCGCGACCCGGCCCAGTATTATTGGGTACACCGCCGCTTCAAGACTCGCCCTATTGGCGAACCCAAACCTTACTAGGCGCAGAAAAATGATCTGGAATTTCACCAAAATGCAGGGCGCCGGGAACGACTTTGTCGTACTTGACGGCGTTCGCCAACCCATTGACCTGACGCCGGCGGTGGCACGCGCCCTGGCCGACCGTCACTTCGGCGTCGGGGCTGACCAAATCCTTCTGGTCGAAACCCCGTCACACCCCGAAGCCGATTTTCGCTATCGTATTTTCAATGCCGATGGCAGCGAAGTTGAACATTGCGGCAACGGCGCCCGTTGCTTTGTCCGGTTCGTACACGACCAGAAACTTTCACGACGCAACCCACTGCGCGCTGAAATCTGCAGCGGCCTCATTACCCTGACGGAAACCGATAACGGGGAAGTCAGCGTCGACATGGGACAAACCCGTTTCCAGCCCGGGGATGTGCACTTTGACACCAACGGCTTGACCAGCACCTCGTTACACCACGACACGCTATGGACACTTCGCCTGGAAAATGGTCTCAGTGCCGATATTTCACTGGTGGCCATTTCCAACCCGCATGCGGTACAGGTGGTCGATAATACTGATACGGCCCCGGTAGCCGAAACCGGCCCCCTCATCGAGTCGCACCCCCGTTTTGCCCGGCGCGTCAATGCCGGTTTCATGCAGGTCATTGACCGGCATACCATCCGGCTGCGAGTCTACGAGCGCGGAGCCGGTGAAACACTCGCCTGCGGCACGGGCGCCTGTGCCGCCGCTGTCGCAGGCATCCGGCGCGGCCTGCTCGACAGCCCGGTGAAGGTACACACGCATGGCGGGGATCTGACCATCGAATGGGATGGCGATGCCCTGCGTATGACCGGCCCGGCAACCACCGTATTCACCGGACAAATCGATATTGACAGGCTCCTGCAAAACTACCCTCTGAAGGACGACACTCACTCATGACAACGCCCAGCCTTACCGCCGAAGACGTTGCCTTTTTTTTGCGCACCAACCCCTCCTTTTTCCAGGAACACGCCGATATTTTCGCTGACCTTCGCGTTCCGCACCCCCATGAGGCGCGCGCCATTTCGCTGGGCGAGCGTCAGATCATGGTGCTCCGGGCGAAAGCCAAAGACCTGGAGTGGAAGCTTTCGGGCCTGGTCAACAATGCATCCGGCAACGAAAAAATCACCCGAACACTGACGGCGTGGTGCGCCCGGATGCTGGCTGAACCCGACGCCGGCAAACTGCCCGGACTAGTCGTCCGTCACCTGGCCGACCTGTTTGGCCTGCCCGACACCACGCTGCGGCTCTGGGGCATCGATACCCGTTTGCCCGACAACATCACTGACGCTGTCAACGATGAAACAAAACAGTGGGTTGAGGCACTGGGCGCTCCGTATTGCGGCCCGGCCAAAGACAGCCACGTCGCATCATGGCTGGGGCCTGACATCAAATCCGTTGCAGCGGTTCCGTTACGCCGACCTGAAGCTGGCGCCCTTTTGGGTGTGCTGGTATTTGGCGCTGCCGACAGCGAACGGTTCACCCCTG
>JAAYID010000425.1 GCA_012744285.1 Alcaligenaceae bacterium | reverse complement strand
GCATGCCAGGTGAGACCGTCAGGATTTCATATCCTGAGTCAGTAACCAGCACGCTGTGTTCCCATTGTGCAGACAGGCTGTGATCGCGGGTGACGACGGTCCAGCCATCGGCCAGTTGGCGAATTTCGCGGCGGCCGGCATTGATCATGGGTTCTACGGTAAAAATCATGCCGGGTTCAAGCGTGATGCCTGTGCCCGCTTTGCCGTAATGCAGAACCTGCGGATCTTGATGGAATTTTTGACCGACGCCGTGCCCACAGTATTCGCGCACCACGGAAAAACCGGCTTTTTCGGCGTGTTTCTGAATGGCAGCCCCCACGTCGCCCAGGGTCTTTCCGGGGCGGATCTGTTCAATACCCAGCCACATGCAGTCGTAGGTGGTTTCCACAAGGCGTCTTGCCAGGATGGATGGCTCGCCGACAAAGAACATGCGACTGGTATCACCAAACCAGCCGTCCTTGATGACAGTGACGTCAATATTGATGATGTCACCATTCTTCAATACTTTGTCGCCCGGAATACCGTGGCAGATGACGTGATTTACCGAAGCACAAATGGCGCCGGGGAAGGGGGGGTACCCGGGCGGGGCATAACCGACCGTCGCTGAAGTAACCTTGAGTTCATTGGTAATGTACTCCGTGCAAAGGCGGTCCAGCTCGCCGGTGGTGATGCCGGCCTGGACGTGGGGCGCCAGATGATCGAGCGCCATCGCTGCGGCCTGGCAGGCTGCGCGCATCTTGTCCAGGTCTGCAGGGTTGGTGACAAGTGGTGTAGTCATATGCAACTTGAGCCTATGGGTAAAAAGATAGTAGAATTATAGGCTTTCCAGAATTTGCTGCAGTGCGTGCAAGGTATGCAGTGCAGCAAGGTATGCAGTGCGTATCGCGTTCGTAATGTTAGTGATTGGTTAGTCATTGGTTAATCATTGATTGCTTATGGTTGGGGCCCGGTTGGGTCCAGGCTTTCTGGAAGAATTTTTTAATCGCGTGCGCCGCCACACAAGGGTGTTCAAGGGGTCAACCCGGAATACAGGCGGCGTACAAGACCAAACCCTCGGAGTCTTAAAATGTCCTTGATGCGTGAAATGCTTGAAGCCGGTGTGCACTTTGGCCACCAAACCCGTTACTGGAACCCCAAGATGGCGCCGTTCATCTTTGGTCATCGTAACAAAATCCACATCATCAACCTCGAAAAAACCGTCGAACAGTACGTCGATGCGGCCAAATTTCTGCGTCAGACAGCAGCGCGTGGCGGTACTGTGCTGTTTGTAGGCACAAAGCGTGCTGCTCGCGAACTGGTCGCGCAAGAAGCTGCTCGTTGCGGCATGCCCTACGTCGACAGCCGTTGGCTCGGTGGCATGATGACCAACTTCAAGACCGTCAAGACTTCGGTCAAGCGTCTGAAAGACATGGAAGCCCAGAAGGCCGAGGGCGCTACCGAAAAAATGAGCAAGAAAGAAGCGCTCATGTTCGAACGCGAACTTGAAAAGCTCAACAAAGGCATCGGTGGCATCAAAGACATGAACACATTGCCTGACGCATTGTTTGTCATCGACGTTGGCTACCACAAAATCGCAATTGCTGAAGCCCGCACACTGGGTATTCCCGGTGTAGCTGTGGTCGATACCAACCACTCGCCTGATGGCATTGATTACATCATTCCTGGTAACGATGACTCGGCCAAGGCAATTGCTCTGTACGCTCGTGGCATGGCTGACGCCGTCCTTGAAGGCCGTGAACAGCGTTTGAACGGTCTGGTTGAAGAAGTTGCTGAAGGTCAGGAAGAGTTCGTCGAGGTCGAGGAAGACCGCGCCGAGTAAGTTGCGCCCGGCCGTCGTCGTGTAACGGCCCAGCCTTAACTGACGCATGCCCCGGTAAACCCGGGGCGTGTTTTACTGAACTGGAGAAAATTGTGGCACAAATTACAGCATCCATGGTTAAAGAACTGCGCGAGAAAACCGACGCACCCATGATGGAATGCAAAAAAGCACTGGCCGAAGCCGATGGCGACATGGCGCGTGCTGAAGAAATCCTGCGTATCAAACTGGGTAACAAGGCCAGCAAGGCTGCTACGCGTGTCACCGCAGAAGGCCTGATTGGGTTGTACATTGCCGCCGATGGCAAAACCGGTGCTGTTGTCGAAGTGAACTGCGAAACAGACTTCGTGGCCAAAAACGACGACTTCATCGCGTTCGTCAACGATATGGCCGAGCTGGTTGCCGTAAAGAACCCTGCTGATGTCGCCGCGTTATCCGAGCTGGCATTCCGTGACGGTACTGTTGAAACCGTGCGTGCGGGCCTGATCGGCAAGATCGGTGAAAACATGTCCATCCGCCGCTTCCAGCGCTATGAAACAGCCAATCAGCTGGCCAGCTATGTTCACGGTGGCCGTATTGGCGTTCTGGTGGATTTTGCCGGTGCTGAAGAAGTGGGTAAAGATTTGGCCATGCACATTGCTGCAACCAAACCCAAAGCACTTGATGCCTCCGGTGTGGCTGCTGAAGACATCGCTGCCGAGCGTTCGGTTGCCGAACAGAAAGCACAGGAATCCGGCAAGCCTGCCGACATTGTTACGAAAATGGTCGAAGGCTCGGTAGTCAAGTTCCTGAAAGAAGTCACACTGCTGTCGCAGCCTTTTGTCAAGAATGACAAGCAATCAGTCGAGCAGATGCTGAAAGAAAAGAATGCATCCATCGCCCGTTTTGCGTTGTATGTCGTTGGTGAAGGCATTGAGAAGAAATCTGAAGATTTCGCTGCAGAGGTCGCTGCCGCTGCTGCCGGCAACTAAAATTTTCTTTCCGCATGTGTGTCCGCTTGGGCACGCACTGCAAGAAATGTCATAATGCCCGGGCACAAAAGTGCTTGGGCATTGTCACGCATCGTGCCACCTTTCGGGCCGTTCACTCAGGAAATTCATATGACCACCAGATCATACAAACGTGTTCTTCTCAAGCTGTCCGGCGAAGCGCTGATGGGTGAAGATGCGTTCGGTATCAACCGCAGTACCATTTTGCGCATGACAGAAGACATTTCTGAAGTGGCAAAGCTGGGGGTTGAGTTGGCCATCGTCATTGGCGGCGGCAATATTTTCCGGGGCGTTGCCCCCGGAGCCCAGGGCATGGACCGTGCAACGGCCGACTATATGGGTATGATGGCCACCGTCATGAATGCACTGGCTTTGCAAGATGCGCTCAAGAATAAAGGTATCGATGCGCGTGTACAGTCCGCGCTGAACATTGATCAGGTCGTTGAGCCGTACATCCGTCCGAAAGCCTTGCGTTACCTTGAAGAAGGCAAGGTTGTGATTTTCGCTGCCGGTACCGGTAACCCGTTTTTCACCACAGATACCGCTGCGGCGTTGCGTGGAGCAGAAATTGGTGCCGAAATTGTGCTCAAGGCCACCAAGGTCGATGGCATTTACAGTGCTGACCCTAACAAAGATCCTGACGCCACACGCTATAACCGTATCAGCTTCGATGAAGCCATCGTGCGTCGACTCGAAGTCATGGACGCGACCGCGTTCGCGCTGTGTCGCGACCAGAAACTGCCAATCAAAGTGTTTTCCATCAACAAGCCCGGTGCGCTGTCGCGCGTAGTGCAGGGTGAAGATGAAGGCACGCTGGTTCACGTCTGAACAAGGAATAGAAATGAGTCTTTCAGAAGTTAAAAAGTCTACCCAGGATCGCATGAACAAAAGTGTTGATGCGCTCAAGACCAACCTGTCCAAAATTCGCACAGGTCGGGCACATGGTGGCATTCTTGATCATGTCAACGTCGAGTACTACGGTTCGCCCGTTCCGGTTGGCCAGGTAGCCAACGTGTCGGTTGTCGATGCGCGCACTTTAAGTGTCCAACCCTACGAAAAAAACATGGTTGGTCCTATTGAAAAAGCCATTCGTGACTCCGACCTTGGTTTGAATCCTGTGTCCATGGGCGACAACATCCGTGTTCCCATGCCGGCCCTCACTGAAGAGCGTCGCCGTGACTTGACCAAAGTCGTTCGTTCCGAAGGGGAAGACGCCAAAGTTGCTATCCGCAATTTGCGTCGGGATGCCAACGAAACGGCTAAAAAGATGGTCAAGGACAAGGAAATTTCTGAAGATGACGAGCGTCGTATGCAAGACGAAGTCCAGAAACTGACTGACAAGTTCGTTGCTGAAATCGACAAGATGGTTCAGCAAAAAGAAGCCGAGATCATGACGGTTTAACCCGTCGTTGTATCGAATACGTCGCTTTTCGGGTGTTTATGTCTGTCAGCTCAACGCAAGTCATTCCTGAATCAACCGATGTCCCACGTCATGTGGTCATCATCATGGACGGGAATGGGCGTTGGGCAACCCGGCGTTTCTTGCCCCGCACGGCGGGGCATGTTCGTGGTGTTCAGGCCGTACGTCGTGTCCTGGAAGGGTGCGGGCGCAAAGGGGTCAAATACCTGACGCTTTTTGCGTTCAGTTCGGAAAACTGGCGGCGACCCCAGGAAGAAGTGTCGCTGCTCATGCGACTGTTTGTCCAGACGCTTGAAAAAGAAGTCGGCAAGCTTGACGAACAAGGTGTCAGGTTGCGTGTTGTGGGTGATTTGTCAGCCTTCGAGCCAAAGCTTCAGGGCTTGATCAAGGCGGCCGAGCAACGAACCTGTGCCAATGATCGTTTGCACCTGACCATTGCGGCCAACTACGGTGGTCGATGGGACATCCTTCAGGCCACACGCCACTTGCTGCGTGATCGGCCTGATCTGGCCCAGAACCCCGATGCCATCACCGAAAGCATGCTTTCGGATCGCCTGAGTATGGCTTGGGCTCCAGAGCCCGATCTGTTCATTCGCACAGGTGGCGAGCAGCGTGTGTCCAACTTCCTGATCTGGCAGTTGGCCTACACTGAAATGTATTTCACACCCACATTCTGGCCCGATTTTGATGCCGCATCGCTTGAGGCGGCCTTCACGTGGTACGCGTCGCGTGAGCGACGGTTTGGCCGGACCAGTGAACAGCTTGAAAAATCAAATTAACCCGGGACACATCGTATGCTGCGTCAACGTGTTGTAACCGCCATTGCATTGTTGACGGTTGTATTTGCAGCGGTGCTGTCTCCCCAGGCCTGGCCACTGCTTCTTTTGTTGTCGGTCATGTCTGCTCTGGCGCTGTGGGAATGGTTGAGGTTGACCATGGTGGCACAGTGGTCCGGGCTTGCCATTGCTGTTGCCTTGGTATTCTTCGCGCTGACCTGCGGGGTGCTGTTTACGGCATCCGGGAAAGCGTTGCTGGTTCATATGGCAGGCGCAGGTAGCTTGCCGTTATTGGCTGTTGTTTCCCTGTTCTGGCTTACCGGAGCTGTTATTGCGGTGGTACGAGGAAGGGCTGATCAGCCTGCGGCCAGCGTCACGTTCAGCCTGGTTTCGGTCTTTGCCGTTGTCGCGGCGTGGCTGTCGCTGGTGTTACTGCTGGTGCACCGCGGCCCGTGGTTTCTTGTATCGTTGTTGGCCCTCATCTGGGTCGCCGATATCACCGCCTATTTTTCCGGAAAAGCGTTGGGGCGTCACAAGCTGGCGCCTCGGGTCAGCCCCGGAAAGACCTGGGAAGGGGCTGTTGGCGGTGTGACGGGCGCCGTTGTGTGGGTTGTGCTCAGCGCTCGCTGGACAGGTTCTTTCGGTGATGTCTTGCTGGCTCAGTGGTCATGGTGGCTGGTCGTGGTTTTTGCTGCCGCATTGGGTGCCGTTTCGATTGTGGGTGACCTGTTCGAGTCGTTGCTCAAGCGTCGCGCCGGACGCAAAGACTCCAGTGGCCTTTTGCCCGGGCATGGTGGCGTGTTTGATCGCGTCGATGCGCTGCTGCCCGTCGCGCCGCTTGCCTACCTCCTTACAGGAATCTGATTCATGCAGTCGGTATGTATTCTTGGTTCAACCGGATCTATTGGCGAAAGTACGCTGGACGTTATTGCGCAGCATCCTGACGTGTTTTCGGTGTACGCCCTCAGTGCCCATAGCCGTATCCAGAAGCTGGCGGCACAAGCCGCGCGTCATGGTGCCCGTGTGGTTATCGTCCCCGATGCGGCCAGTGCGCGCCAGTTTGCCGAAGTCTGGGGTGGTGGTCCGGGGGCCATGCCGGAAATCAGGGTGGGTGCCCAGGCCTTGGCCGATACGGCGGCTGATGCCGGGGTGACTACCGTCATGGCGGCCATCGTCGGTGCCGCCGGACTACCCTCGGCTATGGCGGCTGCTCGCGCGGGCAAGCGTGTACTGCTGGCCAACAAGGAAGCGCTGGTGGCTGCCGGCAATCTTTTTATGCAGGCGGTGCGTGACAATCATGCCGAGCTGCTGCCCATCGACAGTGAACACAATGCCATTTTTCAGTGTTTGCCCCACGGTGACCGGGCGGCAGCGCCAACGCAACCTGCGCGAGGTGTGCGCCGTTTGCTGCTGACGGCATCGGGTGGCCCGTTCAGGACTACGCCAATTGAGCAACTGGCGCTGGTCACCCCCGAACAAGCATGCGCACATCCCAACTGGAGCATGGGGCGCAAGATTTCAGTCGACTCCGCAACCATGCTGAACAAGGGTCTTGAAGTCATTGAGGCACATTGGCTTTTTGCCATGCCCGCCGATCGTATCGAAGTGCTGATTCACCCCCAAAGTGTGGTCCATTCCCTGGTTGAATACGAGGATGGTTCGGTGCTGGCCCAGCTGGGTCAGCCGGATATGCGTACGCCCATTGCCTACGGGCTGGGTTTTCCTGATCGCATCAATAGTGGCGTCGGCTTGCTGGATCTGGCTGCGGCGGGGAGGCTTGATTTTGAAGCGCCTGATATGGGGCGGTTTCCCTGTCTGCATTTGTCGTTCGGGGCGCTCAGAGCTGGGCAAGGGGCCTGTATCACGCTTAACGCGGCCAATGAGGTGGCTGTTGCCCGCTTCCTGGATGGCCGTATCGCCTTCAATGCGATTCCGGCCACCATTGAGGCCTGTCTGAACGCGTTGTCTGCCGAGCACGCCTGCTTGCCCGCTTCACTGGAGGATATTCTGGCGCTTGATCAGGAGGCACGCATAAAAGCCGAGGCATTCTGCCGTCAGTTCGCTGCCTGAGCGCTAAAATAACGTCAGCACCCGGCTGTTTGCCCGGGCAGATACACTGGCGTTTTGTATTCTGGAGTTCTATGTTTTTTACCCTGATTGCGTTTGCAGTTGCCCTGGGCTTGCTCATCACGTTTCATGAGCTGGGTCATTATTGGGTAGCGCGTCGCTGCGGCGTGCGTGTTCTGCGGTTTTCCGTCGGATTTGGTCGTGTCTTGCTGCGCCGTACCGATAAACAGGGTACCGAGTGGGCCTTGTCCGCGATTCCGCTGGGTGGGTACGTCAAGATGCAAGATGACCCGCCAGAGCACGCTTCGGATGCTCAACGGTCCGAGTCGTTCAACTGTAAACCTGTAGGTCAACGCTTTGCCATCGTTGCCGCCGGTCCAGTCGCCAACCTGTTGCTTGCCGCACTGCTTTATGCTGGTCTGAATATGGTTGGCACGCAAGAGCCTGCGGCATTGCTTGCTGCCCCGGCTGCCGGAACTCCGGCCGCACTCGCCGGAGTTCAGGCTGGTGATCGTATCCTTGCTGTCGACGGTGCTCCCGTGCAGTCCTGGGGTGAGGCACGCTGGGCGTTGCTTGACCGGGTCGCCAGTGGCGGTCAGGTTGAGCTTCAGGTACAAACCCGCCAGGGTATTGATCGAACCCGCGTTATTACGTTTCCCCGCGCCGACATGTCCGACGAAACCCGTGATCCGCTCGCGCAGGGCGGATTGTCATTGGTTGCACCGGCTGTCAAGGTTGGGCAAGTGGTTGCCGGTGGTGCCGGCGAGGCGGCCGGACTGCGTGAGGGTGATCTGATCCTGCGAGTTGGAACCGTTACAGACCCTGATCCGAACAGTTTTGTCCAGACCATCCAGGCGCATGCCGGACAGACCTTGCCCTTGGTTGTTGCCCGTCAGGGTGCCGAGTTGTCATTGTTCGTGCAGCCACGGTCCGAGCCTGGCCCTGATGGTGTTGCCGTCGGGCGTATCGGTGTTATGCTTGGCGCCGATTTTCCGATGGTATCCGTCAGTTATGGGCCCATAGACAGCTTGTGGCGGGGCGTGGTCCGAACCATTGACACCGCGTGGTTCTCATTGAAAATGATGGGGCGCATGGTAACGGGCGATGTCTCGGTACGCAATATCAGTGGCCCGGTCACCATTGCTGATTACGCCGGGCAAAGTGCGCGTGTGGGTTTGGCTGCTTATATCGGCTTTTTGGCCCTGATCAGTGTTAGTATCGGCGTTTTGAATTTATTGCCCATCCCCATGCTCGATGGTGGGCACCTGATGTATTACGTCGCTGAAATCATCCGTGGCAAACCGGTTCCCGATGCCTGGCTCGAACAGGGGCAGCGGGTTGGCCTCGCTCTGCTGGCCGGTCTTATGGGTATTGCGTTTTTCAATGATTTCGTTCGTCTTCTCAGTTAATGTGTTGTACCGTACAATCGTCCACCATCTGATCGTCTAAGGACCCCCAGGATGCCGTTTCGCCGTAAATTTTCTTTAGCCCGCCGTGTCATGCCGCTTGTGCTCACAGCGTTCCTGACCCCGGGCCTGGCCCATGCGTTTTCCCCGTTTGTAGTTAAAGATATTCGCGTCGAAGGCGTCCAGCGTGTCGATGTGGGCACCATCTTCAGTTACCTGCCGGTGAAGGTCGGCCAGAAATTCACTGAAGAACAGGCGGCCGAGGCGATCCAGCGTCTGTACGGTACTGGTTTTTTCAGCGACGTTGCCATCGATACCCAGAACGATGTCATCGTGGTGGCGGTTAAAGAACGCCCAACCATCGCCTCAATCACGCACAATGGCATGCGCTCTTTTGATGCCGCCGGTCTGAACAAGGCGCTCGCGGCCGTCGGTTTTGCCCCAGGGCGTGTGTTTGATCAAAGCATGCTTGAACAGGCTGAATTCCAGCTCAAGCAAGAATACCTTTCCCAAGGCAAATACGGTGTAGAGATCACACCAGTCATTACCCCATTGCCACGCAACCGGGTGGGTGTCACATTTGATATCTTTGAAGGTGATGTCGCCACCATCAGCGAAATCAACTTCGTGGGTAACAAGGCCTTTTCTGCGGGTACGTTGCGCGACGAAATGACCTTGACCACGGGCGGTATCATGACCTGGTACACCGGTACCAACAAGTACTCGCGTGAAAAGCTCGAAGGCGATCTCGAAGCGATCCGGTCGTTTTATCTTGACCGTGGCTATCTCGAGTTCTCCATGGAGCCACCGCAGGTCACCATTTCCCCCGACCGCCAGAGCATCTTCATTACCATTACCCTGAACGAAGGCGAACCCTACAAAGTGCGTAGTGTGCGCATGGCAGGTGATCTGCTGACGCTTGAAAATGAAATTCGCGGTCTGGTTACCGTCAAGGAAGGGGAAACCTTCTCGGCGGCGACAACCAATGCCAGCGTCAAGGGTATTACCGATTATCTGGGTAGCCTGGGCTATGCGTTTGCCAACGTCAACCCCAATCCCCAGCTTGATCGCGAAGCCAAAGAGGCTGACCTGACCTTTTATGTGGATCCGGGCCGCCGCGTATATGTGCGTCGTATCCAGATCGGGGGTAACACCCGCACTCGTGATGTCGTGGTACGTCGTGAAATGCGCCAGCAAGAAGCGGCCTGGTACGATGCCAACAGCATCAAAGAATCACGTGACCGTATCGACCGTCTGGGCTACTTCAGTGACCTGAATGTGGAAACCGAGCCGGTACCCGGCACGCCCGATCAGGTTGACGTGAATGTTGACGTTAAAGAAAAGCCCACAGGCATGATCAACCTGGGTGTGGGTTATGGCTCTACCGACAAGGTCATTTTGTCGGCGGGTATCAGCCAGGACAACATTTTCGGTAGCGGCAACAGCCTGTCGGCACAGATCAATACGAGTAAAACCAATCGCACCCTGGTGTTGGCGCACACCGACCCCTACTGGACCAACGAAGGGATCAGTAAAACCACCTCGCTGTACTACCGTCGTACCACACCGTACGATGCCGGTAGCGGTGATTACCGCATTACCGCCTATGGTGGCGGGCTTAATTTCGGCGTGCCAATTTCTGAATACGATCGTATTTTCTCGGGTGTATCGGTTGAACACAACAAGCTCGAACTTTACGATCCTCCGCTGGCTTACGATCAGTTCCGCCAGGCTTATGGCGATAGCACCAATGCGGCTATTTTCAATATTGGCTGGGCCAAAGATACCCGCGACAGTGCCATTGCGCCAAAACGAGGCAGCCTGACACGCCTTGCTGCCGATATTTCTGCTGGCGACTTGCGTTATTACATGCTCAGCGCCCAGCAGCAGTACTACATGCCGCTTGGCCGCAGTTTTACACTGGCCCTGAACGGCAAGGTTGACTGGGCTCGAACCTACAACGACAAACCGTTCCCGGTCATCAAGAATATGTATGCCGGTGGTTTGGGCTCTGTGCGTGGTTACGAAGGGGCTTCGCTGGGTCCGCGTGATACGCGCACCGGCGACTACCTGGGTGGTTCGCGTCGCATGATCGCCAACGTCCAGTTGTATCTGCCGTTCCCCGGTGCATCCCGTGATCGCACCCTGCGCTGGTTCGTATTCGCCGATGCGGGTCAGGTGTCTACAACCGGTGGCGACGTGTGTGCCAACGGTGTCCGGAACGCGGTTGAAGACCCTTGCGGCTGGCGTTATTCGGCAGGTGTTGGCCTGTCGTGGGAATCTCCTATGGGGCCGCTTGAAATTTCGTGGGGCAAGGCGCTTAACGAAAAACGCGGTGATGAACTCCAGGCCTTCCAGTTCCAGATCGGCACCAGTTTTTAATCCCCGACGTTTAGTGGCACAATATCTTTTTTATCTCTCTGCATTTGCAAGGTAGATTTTTCATGAAGTCTAAATTAGTTTTGAAAGTTTCTGCATTATCCCGTAGCATTGTCCGCGGTCAGCGCGCGCTGGCCCTGGCGGCTGTTGTTGGTGCCGTATCGCTGGTGGCTGCGCCGGCTCCGGCGCAGGCTCAGGGCACCAAAGTGGGCTTCGTCAGCACCGAACGCATCCTGCGCGATTCCAAACCGGCCAAAGCTGCACAAAGCAAAATCGAGTCTGAATTCAAGAAACGCGATCAGGAACTTCAAAACCTGGCTAACACCCTGCGCAACCAGGCACAGAAATTCGACAAAGACGCACAGGTCATGTCCGAATCTGACCGCATCCGTCGTCAGCGCGAATTGGCTGACCTTGATTCCGACCTTCAACGTAAGCGCCGCGAGTTCCAGGAAGACTTCAATCGTCGTCGCAACGAAGAGTTTTCCAGCATTGTTGAAAAGGCTGATGCAGCCATCAAGAAAATTGCAGAAAGCCAAGGCTACGACCTGA
The DNA here is from genome assembly GCA_012744285.1 of Alcaligenaceae bacterium. GTDB lineage: Bacteria > Pseudomonadota > Gammaproteobacteria > Burkholderiales > Burkholderiaceae_B > Neopusillimonas > Neopusillimonas aromaticivorans. The sequence goes on along the minus strand of JAAYID010000425.1, from coordinate 7,558 downwards.
TCATTCAAGATGCGGTAACGGTAAGTCCCCGCGTCGACATTACCGATCAGGTGCTGCAATCCCTGGGCGGTTAATGCCTCATGCCGGTATTGTTAGCGCCTGAACAGGCGCCGCACTTGGCCGACCTGCTGCGTACTGCCAATACGGTCGGCCTCGATTACCAGCTGCATAACGAGCCTACATCCCGAATCCGGGGTATAGGCTCGTTGCTTTGTGCCGGGCCCGAGGAAATCAGTTTTCTTTCCAATCCGCGTCTTAAAGACCAGGTGGCCCAGTGCCGTGCGGCGGCCATCATCATCACTCAAGACGTGCTTGATCAGCTTGATCTGGGGCCTTCACGCCCGGTGGTTGTGTGCAGTCAGCCGTATCTGATGTATGCCCTGATCGCCCAATGGTTCGATCAGCACCGTTTGTCACTGCTGCCTGCGGGTATTCATCCGTCGGCAGTTATTGACCCGGGTGCTGTCATCGGCGATGGCGTCTGCATCGGGCCTAATTGTGTCATCGGGGCAGGCGCACAGATCGGGGCGGGTAGTCGTCTGGGGCCAGGGTGTTTCATAGGGCAGGGCGCGGTACTTGGCAAACAAGGTTTGTTGCATGCCAACGTCACGCTGTACCACGGGGTCAGCGTGGGTGATCGCGTTATCGTGCACAGTGGTGCAGTGCTTGGCGCCGATGGTTTCGGCTTCGCTCCTGATCCCTTCAAAGGGCAGGGCGCCTGGGCAAAAATCGCCCAGCTGGGTGGCGTCATTATAGGTAATGACGTTGAAATTGGCGCCAACACCACGATCGACCGGGGTGCCCTCGACGATACGGTTATCGGTAACGGCGTCAAGCTGGATAACCAGATCATGATTGCGCATAACGTCAGGGTCGGCGACAACACGGCCATGGCAGCCTGTGTCGGGGTGGCCGGGTCTACCACAATCGGCCGGCGATGCACCATTGGGGGGGCTTCAATGCTGTCAGGTCATATCACGCTGGCTGATGACGTGCACGTCTCTGGCGGCACTGCCATTACCTCCGATGTGCTGGTGCCCGGCCGGTATACCGGTGTATACCCCTATGCCGAACATGGGCAGTGGCAGAAAAACGCGGCGGTTGTGTCTCAACTCTCGCAATTGCGTCGTCGTGTACGGGCATGCGAAAAAAATAATAGTTAATCATCAACGTGCGCAGGTGTGCACAAGCAGGATTCGAAATGGAACTGGATATCAAGCAAATCATGGAGCGCTTGCCGCATCGTTACCCGATGCTGCTGGTTGATCGCGTACTCGAAATGGTGCCGGGTAAAAGCATTGTGGCAATCAAAAACGTGTCCATGAACGAGCCTTTTTTTACGGGCCATTTCCCGCACCATCCGGTCATGCCCGGCGTGCTTATCATTGAAGCGATGGCTCAGGCCTCGGCGTTGTTCTCTTTCGAGGGGGATGAACACGTCAACCCGGCCAACAGTAAAATTGCCTATTATCTGGTCGGTGTTGATGGTGCGCGTTTCCGTCGTCCTGTTGTGCCGGGTGACCAGCTTCGTCTTGAAGTCACGGCCGATCGCATCAGTCGCACCATGTGCAAATATACCGGTCGCGCAACCGTTGACGGGCAAGAGGTGGCCGAGGCCAAGCTCATGTGCGCGATCCGGGTCATTGAAGAATGAGCCAGGGCCTGATTCATCCCACCGCAATCGTTTCGCCGGGCGCCAGCCTGGCGTCCGACGTGTCGGTGGGTCCGTTCAGCATTATCGGGCCCGATGTCGTTATCGGGGCCGGCACCCAGGTTGGGCCGCACTGCGTTATCGATGGTCATACCACCATTGGTGAAAAAAATACGTTTTATCGCTTTTGTTCAATTGGCGGGATCCCGCAAGACAAAAAGTACAAGGGTGAACCGACGCGCCTTGAAATCGGTAACGGCAACATGGTGCGCGAGTACGTCACCATCAATACCGGTACTCTCCAGGATGTCGGCGTAACCCGGGTTGGCGATGACAACTGGATCATGGCCTACGTGCACATCGCACACGACTGCCAGATCGGGAGTCACACCATCATTGCCAACAACGTTCAGCTGGCCGGACATATTCATGTGCAAGACTGGGCCATCATCGGTGGGTCAACTGCAGCACACCAGTTTGTGCGTATCGGTGCCCATTGCATGGTGGGCGGTAACAGCGCTATTCGTCAAGATATCCCACCCTACGTCATTGGGGCAGGCGACCCGTTCCGGCCTGTAGGCATCAACTCCGAAGGTCTTGGCCGACGCGGGTTCAGTGCAGAATCGCTGTCAGCATTGAAAGAAGCGTACAAGTTGCTGTACCGACGTCAGTTAACCGTTGAACAAGCCGTTGTGCAAATGAAAGCCCTGCAAGCCGAGCGTCCCGAGGCAGCCGAGGCCGTGCAGGCGCTGGTTGATTTTCTCTCGGCCGAAGGCCGGGGTATTTCCCGGGCATGACGCTGCGTATCGGTATGGTTGCCGGCGAGCCTTCGGGTGATCTGCTGGCCGCCCGTGTCATGCAAGGCCTGTCGGCACGAGCGAGCGCTAATGCAGGGTCAGCCGGTCAGCCCGGCAGCCACCCGTTTATCAGTTTTCAAGGTATCGGTGGCCCGGCCATGAAAGCCCAGGGCCTTGACTGCTGGCACGACATGGCCGCCCTTACAGTGTTTGGCTATGTCGATGCGCTGAAACGACTTCCGTCGCTTGTCAGGACCTACAACAACGTTAAATCTCGCTGGTTGCAACATTCGCCCGACGTGTTTGTCGGCATTGATGCCCCTGACTTTAATCTGCGCCTCGAGCACAAGCTCAAGCAGTCGGGTATTCCAACGGTGCATTTTGTTGGTCCGTCTATCTGGGCGTGGCGCTACAGTCGTATTCATAAAATCCGCCAGTCCGTGTCGCACATGCTGGTGCTGTTCCCCTTTGAAGAAGCTATTTACGTCAAAGAGGGCATTCCCGTCACGTATGTGGGCCATCCGCTGGCCGATCTGATCCCGATCGAGCCCGATCGTACTGATGCGCGACGACGTCTGGGGCTCGATACCGGAGCAAAAGTACTGGCGGTGCTTCCAGGCAGCCGGTCATCGGAAATTCGCTTGCTGACCCCCAGGTTTTTGCAGGCCGTGCAGATTCTTCAGCGCCAGACACCCGGGTTGCAGGTGGTCGTCCCCATGGTCAATGCTCAGCGTCGCCAGGAGTTCCAGGCGATCTTGTCGCAGTACCCGGTTGATCATCTTGAAATTATTGATCAAAGTACCCTGGCTGGCCGTCCAGCGGCATGGGATGCCATGGAAGCGGCGGATGCCGTTTTGGTTGCCAGCGGGACGGCGACACTGGAAACTGCGCTGTTCAAGCGACCCATGGTTATATCGTATGTGCTGTCGCCCATGATGCGTCGCTTGATGGCATGGAAATCAGGGCAGGAAAAACCATACGTGCCGTGGGTTGGCTTGCCCAATGTACTGCTGAACGACTTTGCCGTGCCCGAATTGTTGCAAGATGACGCGACACCTGAAAAACTTGCGCAGGCCTGCTGGCAGGCGCTGAATGATCCGGCGTTGGCGGCCTCATTGGCCGACCGTTTTCGTGACATGCACCTGACACTCAAGTGCGATACGCCACGCCTTGCTGCCGAGGCTATTTACAAGGTGGCAACCGGTGCGGCAAGCTGATCTGTTCGGTGGCGAACCGGCTGCCGTACGCATTGCCGGCGTTGATGAAGCCGGGCGTGGTCCGCTGGCCGGACCGGTGTATGCCGCAGCAGTTATTTTGCCCGAAACAGGGGTTCCTGCGGGTCTGGCCGACTCCAAAAAACTGACGGCACAGCAACGAGAACGGCTGGCCGGACAGATCAGGCAACATGCCCTTGCCTGGTGTATTGCCTGTGCCAGTGTTGAGGAAATCGATACACTGAATATTCTGCAGGCAACGATGCTGGCCATGCGACGTGCCTGTGAGGGGCTTTCCATACGACCTGAACTGATTCTGGTTGATGGCAACCGGGTACCGCAAGGGCTGCCTGCCCCGGCTCAGGCCATTATCAAGGGCGATGCCAAGGTGGCCGCCATTTCAGCCGCGTCGATTTTGGCCAAAACGGCACGTGATGCCGATTGTGAGCGTCTGCACGGGTTATACCCGCAGTATGAATTCAACCGTCACAAAGGGTATGGTACGGCCATCCATTTGCAACGCCTCAGGCAGTTTGGCCCATCACCGGTGCATCGTCTCAGTTTCGGGCCGGTACGCGAAGCACGGGCGCAGTCCTTGTCATCTGGCCAGGTCGCCGATGTGACACCAGATCACGGTCACGTTGTGCCTGATGAAGCCGCCAACGAACCCGGGCAACGCATGTCATGAAATTCATCCAGTCCAGAGATAACGGGGCGTACAAGCAACTGGTTCGTCTTGCTGCCGGTAAGGTACGGGATGAGCTGCTGCTTGAAGGGGTCCATGTGTGCCAGGAGTGGTTGCGGCATCAAGGTCAGCCGTTGAGCGCTGTTTTTGATGCAGACAAGCTGCAGCGTTCACATGAATTGCAAGCCTTGGCCAGTCGGCTGGACGATTCAGCATGCCTTTGTCTTGAAGCCTCATTGTGGATGAAGCTTTCAGCCGTCGCTGGTGAAGGACAGGGGGTTTTTTTCCGGGTAAAGGTGCCTCGTCCGCCACTGCCCGCCCGAATCTCCAGGAACTGCCTTTGGCTGGATCGTGTTCAGGATCCAGGTAACCTGGGTACGCTGCTGCGAACGGCCGCCGCAGTAGAAATAGGCCAGGTCTTTATCAGTTCGGGGTCGGCCAGTGCCTGGTCACCCAAGGCTTTGCGCAGTGCACAGGGTGCGCATTTTGCACTCGATATTTACGAAAACCTTGATTTGCAGACACTGGCGGCCTGTCTTGACATCCCGCTTGCGGTGACTACCCTGGAGGGTGGCGTCGCCTTGTATGACACCCGTCTGCCACCGGCGTGTGCCTGGCTGGCCGGCAACGAAGGGCAGGGGGTGGGCCCTGAGCTTCAGGCGTTGGCCGGCTTAAAGGTATTCATACCCCAGGCCCCCGCCGTTGAGTCACTGAATGTGGGCGTTGCCATGGCCGTTTGCATGTATGAGCAATGGCGACAACATCGTTGTCAGTAGATGTGAGCTTCGAGGCCAACCTCCTGCAGCACTTTTGTGGAAATTTCTTCGATGGACCGACTGGTTGTCGAGACAAACGCAATGCCTTCCATGCGCATCAGGCGCTCGGCTTCTGCCACTTCGTAACGGCATTGTTCGAGTTTGGCATATTTGCTGTTTGGTCGGCGCTCATTGCGAACTTCGGACAGGCGTTCCGGCTGAATGGATAGCCCGAACAGTTTTTTACGGAAAGGTGCGAGTGTCGAGGGCAAGGTGCCTCGCTCGAAGTCTTCCGGAATCAGCGGGAAGTTGGCCACCTTGAGCGCGTATTGCATGGCCAGATAAAGGCTGGTGGGTGTTTTTCCACAGCGTGAGACGCCCACCAGGATGACGTCAGCCTTGTCCAGCCCGTGCACAAATTGCCCGTCGTCGTGCGACAGGCTGAAGTTGATGGCTTCGATACGATCACGATATTTTTGTGATGTGCCGCTGCCATGGGACCGGCCTACCGAATGGCTCGATTTCATGCCCAAGGCTTCTTCAAGGGGTTTCACGAAGGTACCGAACAGATCCAGGAAAACGCCATTTGCACCTTTAAGCAAATCGGCCATTTCGGGGTTGACCAGTGTGCTGAAGACCAGGGGTTGAAAACCTGTATCGTTACTGCAACGGTTTATGCGCTCGACGGCTTCAAGCACCTTTTCACGGCTGTCAAGAAAGGGCAAGCGGATGGAACGGAAGTTGGCACCTTCAAACTGCGACAGTACCGAGTGGCTAAAGGTTTCCGCAGTGATCCCGGTGCCATCGGAAACAATGAATACAGTACGTTCGGCGGTGGAAGATGTCATCAGAGAGGCTGGCCCATTCAGGTTCGAAAAAGGTACAATGCTTTGTTGCCTTACGCCTGAAGAACGCAAGGCTGGTTTGCTTAGTGCACAGATTTTAAGTCAATTCACTATGCCATAAGCAAACAAGCTTTCTTCTATAGTGTTAAAGGTGACTTCATGTCTTATGTTGTATCTTTCGAGCAGCTCCGCATGACGGACGTTGACTCGGTCGGGGGCAAAAATGCGTCCCTGGGCGAAATGATCAGCCAGTTGGCGGGTGCGGGTGTGCGTGTGCCCGGCGGTTTTGCCACGACGGCCGATGCGTTTCGCGGGTTCCTGAAGCAAACCGGTCTCGACGAGCGCATCCAGCAGCGCCTGTCCACCCTCGATGCCGAAGATGTGCGTGAACTGGCCGAAGCCGGCGCGCAGATTCGTCAATGGATCGTCGAAACACCGTTCCCGGCAGAACTCGAAAGTGCCATTCGCGAGTCCTTTGCCAAACTCGATGCCGACGGCAAAGGTTCATTTGCCGTACGTTCCTCCGCCACGGCCGAAGACTTGCCCGACGCCTCGTTTGCGGGCCAGCAAGAAACTTTCCTCAATGTGGTCGGTATCGACGACGTGCTCGACAAGGTTCGTCATGTTTTCGCGTCGTTGTACAACGACCGGGCTATTTCGTATCGTGTTCACAAAGGCTATGCACACGCCGACGTGGCCTTGTCTGCCGGTATCCAGCGCATGGTTCGTTCTGACCTGGGCAGTGCGGGTGTCATGTTCACGCTCGACACGGAATCCGGCTTTGACGACGTGGTTTTCATCACATCGTCGTACGGCCTGGGTGAAACCGTTGTTCAGGGCGCCGTCAACCCCGACGAATTCTATGTGTTCAAGCCTACGCTTGAAGCCGGTCATTACCCCATTATCAGCCGCCGCATCGGTTCCAAACTCATCAAAATGGAATTTGACGCCGAGCGGGTATCGGGTCATGCCGTACGTACTGTCGATGTTCCGGTTTCCGAGCGCAACCGCTACTCATTAACCGACGACGAAGTCATTGAACTGGCACGCTACGCGGTCATTATTGAAAAACACTATGGCCGTCCCATGGATATCGAATGGGGTCGCGATGGCATTGATGGCAAAATTTACATCCTGCAGGCCCGTCCTGAAACCGTCAAGTCGCAGCAAGGCGCCAACGACGTACAAGAACGTTATCGCCTGAAAGCCACCGGCGAGGTACTGGTTACCGGCCGTGCCATCGGGCAGAAAATCGGTTCGGGTAAAGTTCGCATCGTGGCCGACGTTTCCGAGATGGATCAGGTTCGTGCCGGCGATATTCTCGTCACTGACATGACCGACCCGAACTGGGAACCTGTCATGAAGCTGGCCTCTGCCATTGTGACCAACCGCGGCGGCCGTACGTGCCACGCGGCCATCATTGCACGTGAGCTGGGTATTCCGGCGGTTGTTGGCTGCGCCACGGCCACCGATGACCTGAAAAATGGTCAGGAAGTTACGGTGTCATGCGCCGAAGGTGACGAAGGCCGTATCTACGACGGCCTGATCGAAACTGAAATCGAACAGGTTCAGTGGGGTGAAATGCCCGAAATCGGCGTCAAGATCATGATG